>JBOHUY010000346.1:0-13042 GCA_050735015.1 Candidatus Dormibacterales bacterium
GGTGTGCCGGCCGCCGCCGGCGCGGGAGCGGCCGTGGGGGCGGGCTGGGGCGCCACCGCCGCCTCTGGCTCGCCCAGTTGGCTGAGCTTGCGCGCCGTCCCCTTGTAAAGCCAGACCTTGACCCCGATGACGCCGAACGTGGTCCGCGCCGTGGCCCGGCCGAACTCGATGTTCGCGCGCAGGGTGTGCAGCGGTACCTGCCCGGCCCGGTCCTGCTCCCGGCGCGCCATCTCGGTGCCGCGCAGGCGGCCCCCCAGCCCGATGCGGACGCCCTTGGCGCCCGCCCGCATGGTGCGCAGGATGGACTGCTTCATGGCCCGCCGGTAGCTGATGCGGCGCTCGATCTGGGAGGCGATGTTCTCCGCCACCAGCTGCGCGTACAGCTCGGGCTGTTTGATCTCCTGGATGGTGATCCGGACCCGGTTGTGGAAGCGCTTCTCAAGGTCCTCTCGGAGCTGGTCCACGGAGGCCCCGCCCTTGCCGATGACGATGCCAGGCTTGGCGGTGTGGATGGTCACCGTCATCTGCGCCGGGGAGCGCTCTGTCTCGATCTTGGCGATGCCCGCGTTCCGGAGCCGACCCAGGATGAGCCGCCGCATCTCCAGGTCCTCGTGGAGCATCCTCGTGTAGTCCTTGTCGGAGGCGAACCAGTTGGCCTCCCAGGGCCTGAAGACGCCCAGGCGGAACGCGTTCGGGTGCACCTTGTGACCCACTA
Organism: Candidatus Dormibacterales bacterium; assembly: GCA_050735015.1. Taxonomy (GTDB): domain Bacteria; phylum Chloroflexota; class Dormibacteria; order Dormibacterales; family Dormibacteraceae; genus JBOHUX01. The sequence goes on from JBOHUY010000346.1 coordinate 716, forward strand.
GGCCTCTCCTCTTTCCTCCACCACCGCGGTGATGTGGCACGTGCGCCGGAAGTACTGGTGGGCCATGCCTCGGCTGACGGGACGGATCCGCTTCATGGTCGGGCCCTCGTCCACGGTCAGCCGGACCAGCACCAGCTCGTCCCGACTCAGGTTGAAGTTGTGCTCGGCGTTGGCGGCCGCCGACTTGATGACCTTGGCCACGTCGCTGGCGGCGTGCCGGGGCTCGAACTCGAGCTGGGCCAACGCGTCCACCACGCGCATGCCCTTGACGGCGTCCGCCACCAGCCTCGCCTTGCGGGGCGTCCTCCTCACGTACTTGGCCTTGGCCACGACTTCCATCCCCCCGCGCCTACTTGAGCGCCGAGCTGCGCTCAGTGTGGTGACCGTGGCCCCGGAAGCGGCGCGTGGGGGCGAACTCGCCCAGCTTGTGGCCGACCATGTTCTCCGAGATGTAGACGGGCACGTGGCGGGCGCCGTCGTGCACCGCGATGGTGTGGCCGACCATGTCCGGCGAGATGGTGGAGGCGCGCGCCCATGTCCGGATCACCCGCTTCTCGCGCTTCTCGTTGAGGAGAGCCACCTTCTCGGCCAGGTTGTGGTCGATGTAGGGGCCCTTCTTGGTCGACCGGCTCATCTCGTCTCCTCACCCTCAAGGCGCATCACTTCTTCTCCCTGCGCCGGATGATCAGGCGGTCCGAGGTCTTCTTGACCTTCCGGGTGCGGTAGCCGAGGGCGGGCTTGCCCCAGGGCGTCTTGGGCGGGCCGCCGGGTCCCGTCTTGCCCTCGCCGCCGCCGTGCGGGTGGTCGGTGGGGTTCATGGTGGAGCCGCGCACGGCCGGCCTCTTGCCAAGCCAGCGCGACCGCCCCGCCTTGCCCCCTGACTCGTTCTCGTGCTCGAGGTTGCCGACCTGCCCGAGCGTGGCCGTGCAGCGGACTAAGACCCGGCGCAACTCCCCCGAGGGCATCCGCACGACCGCGTAGCCGCCCTCCTTGGCGAGCAACTGGGCGGAGGTGCCGGCCGAGCGCACGAGCTGGCCGCCCCGCCCCAGCGTGAGCTCGATGTTGTGGATGGTGGAGCCGACCGGGATCCGCTCCAGGGGCAGGGCGTTGCCCACGCGCACGGGCGCGTCTGGACCGCTCATGAGCCGGTCGCCGACCTTGAGCCCTAGCGGGGCTAGGATGTAGCGCTTCTCGCCGTCCCTGTAATGCAGGAGCGCGATGCGCGCGGAGCGGTTGGGGTCGTACTCGATGGTGGCGACCTTGGCCGGCACCCCCTGCTTGTCGCGCTTGAAGTCGATCTTCCGGTAGATGCGGCGGCCGCCGCCGCCCCGGTGGCGCACCGTGATCCGGCCCTGCGCGTTGCGCCCCGCCCGCGTGGGGAGGGCCTCCAGAAGGCTCTTCTCGGGCCTGTCCGTCGTGATCTCCTCGAAGTCCGAGGTGGCCATGAACCGGCGTCCGGGCGAGGTGGGCTTGTACTTCCTGACCGGCATCTGCTTTCAGATCCCCCCGAAAAGGCCCTCGAGCCGCTGGTCGGGGCCGAGGCTCACGATCGCCTTCTTCCAGCCCGAGGTGCGCCCGACCTGGCCCCGGCGCGTGCCCCTGCGGACCTTCCCGCGCACGTTCATGGTCCTCACCGCGACGACCTTGATGCCCTGCTCGTGGTAGTGCTCCTCCAAGGCGCGCGCGATCTCGGGCTTGCTGGCGTCGGCGGCGACCCTGAAGGTGTAGCGCCCGGCCTGGTAGAGGGCGTAGCTGCGCTCCGAGACGACCGGGCCCAGCACGACCTGGGAGGGGGACCTGCTCATGGCACGAAGGTCTCCTGGAGGAGCTCCAGGGCGTCCCGGGCGATGAGGAGGAGGTCGTGGGTCAGTAGGTCGTAGACGCCCAGGTTGTGGGCCAGCACGACCTTCGCCCAGGGCAGGTTGGCCATGGAGCGGCTGACGTCCAGGTTGGGGGCGGCGAGCACGACCAGGGCCGTGTCCTCGACCCCCAGCGAGCGCAGCAGGTCGACCATGAGGGCGGTACGAGGCGAGTCCAGCTGGAAGCCGTCCACGACCTTGACCTTGCCCTCCCCGGCCTTGGCGCTGAGGGCCGAGCGGAGCGCCAGCCTCCGCATCTTGCGGGGCATGCGCTGGGCGTGGCTGCGGGGCTGGGGGCCGAAGACGGTCCCGCCCCCGACCATGCTCGGCTCGCGGATGGAGCCGTGGCGCGCGCGCCCCGTGCCCTTCTGGCGGTAGGGCTTGGCACCGCCCCCCGAGACCAACCCCCTGGTCTTGGTGGCGGCCGTGCCCTGGCGGGCGTTGGCGAGCTGGCGCAGGAGGGCCTGGTGCATGACCGCCTGGTGAGGCGGCTGCCCGAACAAGGCCTCGGGCAGATCCACGCGTCCGGCCGCCTTGCCGGCCGAGATGAGCTCCACGCTCAAAGGTCCGGGCTCCGCGGCCGGGCGGGCGATCTTGGCGGGGGCCATCAGGCCTTCACCCGCTGCTTGGGGGACTGCCGCAGGAGGACGACCGAGCGCCGGCCCCCGGGGATGCCGCCCTCGACCAGGATGAGGCCCCGCTCGACGTCCACGCGCACGACCTTGAGCGCCTTGACCGTGGTGCGCCGGGCGCCCATGTGCCCGGCCATGCGCACGCCCTTGAAGACGCGCGCCGCGTCGGTGGCGCCGATCGAGCCCGGCTGGCGCACGTTCATGGAGCCGTGGGTCTCGGGCCCTCGCGAGAAGCGGTGGCGCTTGACCATGCCCTGGAAACCCTTGCCCTTGGAGGTCCCCCTCACGTCCACGAGGTCGCCCTCGCTGAAGACGTCGCACCTCACCTCCTGGCCGACCTCGCCCTCCATGTCGCGGACCTCGGCCAGGTGGCGCGCCGGCTCCAGGCCGGCCTTGGCCAGCTCCTGCAGACGGGGGCGGTTGAGGCGCGAGGCCTTGACCGCCCCGAAGGCCAGGCGGACGGCGGCGTAGCCGTCCTTCTCGGCCGTGCGCAGGCCCAGCACGTGGCAGGGGCCCGCCTCCAGGATGGTGACGGCGGAGAGCGTGCCGTCCGCGTTGAAGAGCTGCGTCATGCCCACCTTCCGGGCCAGGATGCCCTTCGTCATCAGCTCTTGATCTCGATGGAGACCCCGGCCGGCAGGTTGAGGCGCATGAGGGCGTCGACCACCCTCGGGTTGGGATCCAGGATGTCGACGATGCGCTTGTGCGTCCTCATCTCGAACTGCTCTCGGGAGTCCTTGTCGATGAAGGGCCCCCGGATGACGGTCATCTTGTTGATCTCCGTCGGGAGAGGGATGGGGCCCGCGGTACGCGCGTTGGTCCGGCGCGCGGTGTCGACGATGCGATCCGCCGCCTGGTCCAGGACCTTGTGGTCGTAGGCCTTGAGCCTGATCCGGATCCTCTGCGCCACCTCTTGGGCCCTCTTCCCTTCCTTTCCTACTTGAGGATCGAGGTCACGACGCCGGCCCCGACGGTGCGGCCGCCCTCGCGGATGGCGAAGCGCAGGCCCTCTTCGATGGCGATGGGGGTGATGAGCTCGATCTCCATCTCCACGTTGTCGCCGGGCAGGCACATCTCCATGCCCTCGGGCAGCTTGATGGAGCCGGTCACGTCGGTGGTCCGCATGTAGAACTGCGGACGGTAGCCGGGGAAGAAAGGCGTGTGCCGGCCCCCCTCCTCCTTGGTCAGGACGTAGACGTTGGCCTTGACCTGGGTGTGGGGCTTGATGGAGCCGGGCTTGGCCAGCACCTGGCCGCGCTCGACGTCCTCGCGCTTGATGCCGCGCAGAAGGACGCCCACGTTGTCGCCCGCCTGGGTCTCGTCCATGCTCTTGTGGAACATCTCGAGGTCGGTGACCACGGTCTTGACCGTGTCCCTGACGCCCGTGATCTCGACCTCCTCGTTCTTCTTGAGCTTGCCCCGCTCGACCCGGCCCGTGGCCACGGTCCCGCGACCCTCGATCGTGAAGACGTCCTCGACCGGCATCAGGAAGGGCTGGTCGATCTTGCGCTCGGGCTCCGGGATGTAGGTGTCGACGGCCTCCATGAGCTCCAGGACCTTGCCCGTCCACTCGGGGTCGCCCTCCAGGGCCTTGAGCGCCGAGATGCGCACGATGGGGATGTCGTCGCCCGGGTACTCGTAGCGGGAGAGGAGCTCGCGCAGGTCCAGCTCTACCAGCTCGATGAACTCCTCGTCGTCGACCATGTCGACCTTGTTGAGGGCGACGACCAGGAAGGGCACGTTGACCTGGCGGGCGAGGAGGATGTGCTCGCGGGTCTGGGGCATGGCGCCGTCGTTGGCGGCCACGACCAGGATGGCCCCGTCCATCTGCGCGGCGCCCGTGATCATGTTTTTGATGTAGTCGTGGTGCCCGGGGCAGTCGACGTGGGCGTAGTGCCTCTTCTCGGTCTCGTACTCCACGTGGGCGATCTGGATGGTGATGCCCCGCTGCTTCTCCTCGGGCGCCCTGTCGATCTTGTCGAAGGCCTGGAACTCGGCCAGCCCCTTCTCCGACAGCACCTTGGTGATGGCGGCCGTGAGCGTCGTCTTGCCGTGGTCGATGTGACCGATGGTGCCGACGTTGAGGTGCGGCTTGGTCCTCTCGAACTTCTTCTTGCCCAACTTCTCCTCCTGGCTTAACCGACCCGAACCCGGACCTTCCGGGAGCCCCGGAAGCCTGCCCTTGTAAACCCGTTTAACACGCCCCGGGCCGCCTCCCGGCGGCCCGCGAGAGGCGGCTTGCGCACCTTCGCGGTCATGAGCCCTGCTTCCTGCGGCCGACCGCCTCGGCGAGGCCGGCCGGGAGCTCGGCGTAGTGGTCGAACTCCATCGAGTAGGTGGCCCTGCCCGAGGTCATCGACCTGAGTTCGGTAGCGTACCCGAACATCTCGGCCAGCGGCACGGAGGCCTGGACGACCTGGGAGTTGCCCCGCCCTTCCATGCCCAGGATGTGGCCCCGGCGGGCGGCGAGGTCGCCCATGACGTCCCCCATGTGCTCCTCGGGCATGACCACCTCCACCTTCATGATCGGCTCCAGCAGGACCGCGTCCGCCTTGCGCAGGCCGTCCTTGACCCCCATCGAGCCCGCGATCTGGAAGGCCATCTCGCTGGAGTCGACGGGGTGGTAGGAGCCGTCGACCAGCTGGACGACCACGTCGACGACCGGGTAGCCGCCCACCACGCCCGTGGTGAGGGCCTCCTCGATCCCCTTCTGGGCGGCGGGGATGTACTCGCGCGGGATGCGCCCCTGGGTGATCTTGTCCTCGAAGACGAAGCCCGAGCCGGGCTCCCCGGGCCGGACCTCCAACTCGACGTGGCCGAACTGGCCCCGGCCGCCCGTCTGCCGCACGAAGCGGCCGGTGCCGTGGGCCGGGCGCCGGATGGCTTCTTTGTAGGCCACCTGCGGCTTGCCCACGTTGGCGTCCACCTTGAACTCGCGCAGGAGCCTGTCCACGATGATCTCCAGGTGGAGCTCGCCCATGCCGGCGATGATGTTCTGGCCCGTCTCCTCGTCGGTGTGGACCCTGAAGGTGGGGTCCTCCTCGGAGAGCCTCTGCAGGGCGAGGGCCAGCTTGTCCTGGTCAACCTTGGTCTTGGGCTCGATGGCGACCGAGATGACGGGCTCGGGGAAGGTGATCGACTCCAGCAGGATGGGGCGGGCCTCGTCGGCCAGGGTGTCCCCGGTGGAGGTCGCCTTGAGGCCGACGGCGGCCGCGATGTCACCCGTGAAGACCCCCTCCACGTCCTCGCGGCGCATGGCGTGCATGCGCAGGATGCGCCCGATCCGCTCGCGCCGGCCGGTGGTCACGTTGAGCACTGAGGAGCCCGCCTTGAGGCGGCCCGAGTAGACCCTGAAGAAGGTCAGCTTGCCCACCCCCTGGGGGTCCATCTGGATCTTGAAGGCGAGCGCGCTGAAGGGCTCGTCGTCGTCCACCTGGCGGACGGCCAGCTTGCCCGTGCGGGGGTCCTCTCCTTCGATGGCGGGCAGGTCGGCGGGCGAGGGCAGGTAGTCCACGATGGCGTCCAGGAGGGGCTGCACACCCCGGTTGCGCAGCGAGGCACCGCAGACGACGGGGACCAGGTGGCCCTTGACGGTCCCCCGCCGCAGCGCCGACACGATCTGGTCGTGGCTGACCTCGCGGTCCTCCACGAAGGCCTGCATGACCTCGTCGTCGTAGTCGGCGACGGCCTCGATGAGGTCGTGGCGGTGGGCCGCCACGAGCTCGGCCAGCTCGGCCGGGATCTCGGCGCTTTCGTAGTTGGCGCCCAGATCGTCGGTGTAGACGATGGCGCGCTGGTTGATGAGGTCGACCACGCCCGCGAAGTCGTTCTCGGACCCGATCGGCAGCTGCACGGCGACCGCCCTCGCCCCCAGCCGGGTCCGGATCGACCTCAAGGAGCCGTAGAAGTCGGCCCCCATCCGGTCCATCTTGTTGATGAAGGCGATGCGGGGCACCCCGTAGTGGTCGGCCTGGCGCCAGACGGTCTCGGACTGGGGCTCGACCCCGGCCACGGCGTCGAAGATGGCGACCGCCCCGTCCAGCACCCGGAGGCTCCGCTCCACCTCCACCGTGAAGTCCACGTGTCCGGGCGTGTCTATGATGTTGACCGTGTGGTCGCGCCACTCGCAGGTGGTGGCGGCGGAGGTGATGGTGATCCCCCGCTCCTTCTCCTGGACCATCCAGTCCATGGTCGCGGCGCCCTCGTGCACCTCGCCCATTTTGTGGATGCGCCCCGCGTAGAAGAGGATGCGCTCGGTCGTCGTCGTCTTGCCCGCATCGATGTGGGCCATGATGCCGATGTTCCGAGTCCTCTCCAGGGCGATGCCGCGCTCTTGAACCCTGGCCGCCACGGCTGAGATCTCTCTGATCCTCCTGCTAGTACCGGAAGTGGCTGAAGGCCTTGTTGGACTCCGCCATGCGGTGGGTCTCCTCGCGGCGCCTGACCGCGCCCCCCGTGTTGTTGGCGGCGTCGAGCAGTTCGAAGGCCAGCTTCTCGGCCGTGCTCTTCCCGCTCCGCTGCCGCGCGAAACGGATCAGCCAGCGCCGCGCCAGCGCCAGCCGGCGGTCGGGCCGGATCTCGATGGGGACCTGGTAGGTCGCACCCCCCACCCGCCTCGGCTTCACCTCCAGCAGCGGCGTGGCGTTGCGGAGCGCGGTGTCGAAGACATCCAGGGGCTCCTTCTTGGCCTGCCGGCTGGCCCGGTTGAGGGCGTCGTAGACGATCTTCTCGGCCGTCGAGCGCTTGCCGTCTTTCATGACCACGTTGATGAACTTGGCCACGGCGTCGGACCCGTAGATGGGGTCGGGCGCGATGCGGCGCTTGTCGGGTCGGTTGCGGCGGGGCATGCCTTCTTCTCTCGCTCAGCTGTCAGCGGGCGGCGGCCTTCGCGCGCTTGGCCCCGTACTTGGAGCGTGCCTGCTTGCGGTTGCGCGTGCCGGCGGTGTCGAGGGCGCCCCGGATCACGTGGTAGCGAACGCCGGGGAGGTCCTTGACGCGGCCGCCCCGGATCAGCACCACCGAGTGCTCCTGCAGGTTGTGCCCGATGCCGGGGATGTAGGCGGTCACCTCCACCCCCGTCGTGAGGCGGACCCTGGCCACCTTGCGCAGGGCCGAGTTGGGCTTCTTGGGCGTGGTCGTGTACACGCGCACGCAGACGCCGCGCCGCTGGGGCGAACCCCTGAGCGCGGGAGCCTTGGACTTCTTGACCAGCTCGCGACGGCCGTTTCGGATCAGCTGCTGAATGGTCGGCAAAGGGTCTCCAAAGTGGTCGATGGGGGATGGGTTCCGGCGCCCAGGCGGCAACCGCCGGCTGGGCACGAGCGACAAGTATATCTCGGCCGCCACCACCCTGCACGGGGCCGGGCCTCGCGGCCCCGCGCGGGCGAAATCCCGGTGGCCTGTCGATTGGACCTTCACGGGCGGCGGCACGCTGGTCGCGGGGAGAGCGCGTCTGACGCTCGAGCGAGGGGTGGCCGCGCGATCTGAACGGACTCGACTTCACCCCCGAGGCGGCCACCGAGGCTGAGAAGCGCCAGGGGGAGCCCGGCAAGACTCCGGTCGTCGGGGTGCAAGCCTCCCCGGAGGCGATAAGAGGCTCGAGCCCAGAGCCGCGAAGCTTCCGCCCGCAGAGCGTCGGGAAACAGGCCCGTCTGGGGGGCGGCCGTCGTCCGGACCTGCGCGCGGATGAGCGGATGAGTCCAAGCAGGCGCGGGAGAAGGCGTGTACGCCGCCCACCCGTGCGAGGGCCTTCCTCTCTTGGCCGTTCCCGACCCGGCGGACGCGCCGGGAACGCGGTCCGGTCGATCACCGACAAAAACGGGCTTCCGCGCCGCCGGCGAGGCCACCCGGGCGAACCTGTCGGACGGGGAGACTCTGCCGGGTGTCCCTCGGGTTGGAGACAATCGAGAGCATGAGGGCGGCGCGCACCTTGAGTCTGGCCGGGACGGAGATCATCCGGATCGGCCTCGGGAGCAACCGCCTGACCCACACCGCCGAGAGCGTCAGTTTCGTGAAGGCGGCAGTCGAGGCCGGGATACAGATGATCGACACGGCGCACGTCTACACAGGCGGGGGGAGCGAGCGGACCATGGGCGCCGCCCTCTCCCCCGCCCCCGCCGTCTGCGTGGTCGCCACCAAGGGTGGGATGGGTGGGCCGGGAGCTGGCCGTCCCGAGGTCCTGCGGGCGGAGATAGAGGAGAGCCTCCGCAGGCTCCGCGCGGACGGCATCTTCTTCTACTACCTCCACCGGGTCGATCCGCAGACGCCGATCGAGGAGAGCGTCACCCTCATCAAGGAGTACGTTGACCGTGGCCTGATCCAGAACGTGGGGGTGTCTCAGGTCACGGTCGAGCAGGTCGAGCGCGCCCGGGCGGTGTTGCCCATCGCTGCGGTGCAGAACGAGTACAGCTTGGCCGAGCGGAAGTCCGAGGCGGTGGTGGATTACTGCGAGCGCGAGGGGATCGTGTTCGTCCCCTTCTATCCCCTGCGGGGCGGCGACGGCACCGCGCTCGAGGAGATCGCGCGGCGGCACGGCGCGACGCCCTCCCAGGTCAGACTCGCGTGGCTGCTGTACCGCTCCCCCGCCATGCTGCCCATCCCCGGTACGCTGTCGAGGGACCACCTGAAGGACAACCTGGGCGCGCTCGAGATCGAGCTCGCCAGCGAGGAGTTCGAAGCTCTCCGCGGGGGCGCTCAGCCCTCCTCGTACTCGCCGTCTCCGACCTCCCCTCCGTAGGTCCAGACGTCCAGCTCGGGGCAGTCGAGGGCGTGATGGAGGAGGATGGTCCCGATCTGCGTGCGGTGATCCGTGCCGTGGTGGATCGCCTGCGCCGGCATGACCACCCTGCGGACCCGGCCCTCCGAGAGAGGGACCCAGGCTTCGAGGTCAGGCGTCTCAGCGATGACTCGCGCCCAGCCCTCTTCGTTCGCCGCATGCGCGGCGGTGATCCCCGCCACGTCTGGCTCGTCAGCCTCCGCGAGCGACGTTCCGGGTTCGACGCCGAGGCGCTTTAGGTAGCGCTGGTCGGCTCCGACGATGTGCGCAAGGTTGTAGCGGATGCTGCCCGCCGTTCCCGGGACGGTGAGTGCGAGCTGCGCCTGCGTCAGGGTCGCAGCGTGCTCGAGTATCCGGCGGGTGGCCCAGAGGCTGTGGCGCAGCGCGTAGGCGGCGTCGATCACGGACCGACCCTATCGCAGAACCGCGAGTCCCGCCTGCCCGTAAGCCTCGAGCGAGGTGGTAAGCGAACCATGCCTCGAGCGCCGAACACTCCCGAATCCAGGGCCTGTGCGGCGCTCAGGGCCCATCACGGCCAGCGTCCCTGCCCTTTCGGACCCCAGAACAGCCCTTTGGGACAATTCTCAGTCCAGCGGCGGGCCCGAGATCCTGAAGCCGGTCCAGCCCCCCGAATTCGAGCCAGGGGCCCTCTCTTCGCCTCTCCGCTCAATATGGTCGGCGAAGGGTCCCCAAAGCGGTCGATGGGGGATGGGTTCGGGGCGCCCAGGCGGCAACCGCCGGCTGGGCACGCGCGACAAGTGTGTCTCGGTCGCCCCCACCCTGCACGAGAGTCCGGCCGGGCCTGGTCAGGCGGGGCGGCCGCCGACGCCCACCTGGACGACGACCAGGTAGGCCGCCAGGACCAGCAGGGCCAGTCCCGCGACCCGCTCCGCCCCCTCCCGGACACGCTCGCCCAAGCGGGCCCCGGCTCGCAGCCCGACCTGGGTCACGACCAGCGCCTGGAGCGCGATGAGGACCACGGCGGCGAGGGTGGGGACGCCCAGGACGCCCAGCGAGAAACCGATGGCCAGCTCGTCCGCGCTCACGCTCAGCCCCAGCAGGAAGGCGGCCGGACCCGCCAGCGGGGGCGCCGCCCCCTCCTCGCCACCCCCGCGCTCGGCCAGCATCCAGAGCCCCACCGACACCAGCACGGCGATCCCGACCCAGGCGGCGAGGGCGCCCAGGCGCCGGCCCACGGCCCCGCCCGCGAAGAGCCCGACCAGGGGCATGCCGGCCTCGAAGCCGGTGAACAGGGCCGTGATGCGGAGCCGGTCCCGCCCGGAGGTGCCCGCCACCCCCAGCGCCGCCGAGACGGCGAGGGTGTCCAGCCCCAGGGGGAGGACGGCCGCCGCCAGAGTGAGGGGCCCCGACATGGGCGCCATCCTAGCCGCAGCCCCCCTTCAGGCAGGCCGCTACCATGCCTGCCATGGCGGAGGGGGACGCACCCGAGCCGCAGGCCCGCCTCGGCCTCCCGGCCTGGATCCTGCTCGGCGGCAACGCCCTCAACACGGTGGGCATCGGGATCTTCTTCCCCATCCTGCCCATCTACATCGGGCACCGGGGCGCCTCGGCGGCTCTCGTCGGGGCCGTCATGACGGGCGGCATCCTGGGCTACGGGGTGGCCCAGTACCCCGCCGGTTGGGTGGCCGACAACCTGGGCCGGCGGCGCGTGATGGTGCTCTCCCGCTTCGTCTACGCGGTTTTCTTCCTCGTCTACCTGCTGCCCGTGGCGCCGTTGGCACTGCTCGGCGTGCGCTTCTTCCACACGCTCTCCTCGGGGTTCTCGACGCCGGCCGCCATGGCCATGCTCGCCGATCTCACCCCGCCCCGGCGCAGGGGCAGGGTCTTCGGGCTCTGGCAGTCCTCGACCATGAGCGGCTACCTGGTCGGGCCCGCCCTGGGCGGGCTGCTCGCCCAGACCGGCCTCAGGGCGGTCTTCGTGGCCGCCTTCGTGGTCTGCCTGGTGGCGGCCGTGGCCACGCTCTGGGTGAGAGAGACGCGGCCGGCGGCCGGAACCCCGGCCGAGCCGGCGCCGGGAGGGCCCGGGCCCGGCCTCGCACGCCTGGCCCTGGCCCTGCTCCCCATCGCGGGCGCCGGCCTCGCCTGGGCCTGGCTGGTTGGCACCTACGACACCATCTGGAGTCTTTACCTCCTGCACCTGGGCGGGACGACCTGGGAGATCGGGCTCTCGTTCACGTTCTTCGCCCTCCCGGTGGCCCTTCTGGGCGGCTTCTCGGGGGGCCTCGCGGACCGCCTCGGTGTGCGCCCCGTGGTGGCCGTGGCCCTGGTCGTGGCCGGCAGCCTGGCCGTCGTCTACGGCCTCAGCCACAGCATCCCGCTGCTGATCGGGCTCGGCTTGCTGGAGGGGGCGCTCACCTCGGGCGCCTCGCCAGCCCTCTTCTCGGCGGTCAGCAACAGCGTCGGGCTGGACCTCCAGGGGCGCGCCCAGGGCCTCATCCAGGCCTCGACGCAGGTCGTCTCGGCCGCGGCCGCCCTCACCAGCGGGTTCCTCTTCACGCTCCGGCCCTCGCTGCCGTTCTTCGGGATCAGCGCCGGGTGCCTTCTCTCGCTCTGCTTCGTGCCCCTTTTGGGGGGCCGACGCGGGGCCGGGGCGGGCGAGGAGACCGCCTGAGGCTTCAGACCTCGTTCGAGAAGTGGCAGGCGGCCACGTGGCCCGGGGCCTTGAGCTCGAGGGGGGGCTCGTCCTGGGAGCAAACGCCGGGGGCGCGAGCGATGGGGCACCGGGGGTGGAAGCGGCAGCCGGCGGGCACGTCCAGGGCGGAGGAGATCTCGCCGCTCAGCTCCACCAGGCGGCGGTGGGCCTGGACGCGGGGGTCGGGCACGGGGATGGCCGAGAGCAGCGCCTTGGTGTAGGGGTGCATGGGAAAGCGGTAGATGTCCTGGCTGCCCGCGATCTCCACGACCTTGCCCAGGTACATGACCATGACCCGGTCGCTGATGTGGCGCACGACGGAGAGGTCGTGGGCGATGAAGAGGTAGGTGAGGTTGAACTCGCGCTGGAGGTCCTCCATGAGGTTGATGATCTGGGCCTGGATGGAGA
>JBOHUY010000347.1:0-8842 GCA_050735015.1 Candidatus Dormibacterales bacterium
ACCCCGAGGAGAGTCCGTTCTCGATCCGCTCCCACTTCTCGCCGGCGTAGTGCGTGCGGTAGACGCCCATGTGGTTCTGCTGATAGAGAGTGCTCGGCCGGCTCGGGTCCTGCACGAACTTGTGCACGCAGCAGACGCTGTCCGGGGCGTTCTCCTGGCTGATGTGGTCGAAGATGGTGCCGATGCCCCTGTTCTTGGTGTTCCAGGTCCGGCCCCCGTCGTCACTCCGAAAGACCCCCACGGCGGAGATGCCAATGAAGAGCCGTCGGGGATCGGCGGCGTCGGGGACGATCGTGTGCAGGCAGAGCCCCCCCGCTCCCGGCGCCCAGTTGGGCCGCGAGGGATGCCCCTCCAGGCCCTGGTTCCACTCCCACGTCTCGCCGCCGTCGGAGGACTCGAAGAGGGCGGCGTGGGCGACGCCCGCCAGCAGCTTCGCGTCCCCCGCCCCCGCGGCCACGCTCCAGACCTGCTTCAGCTCGCGCTCGGAGCCCTCGGGAAAGCGGGGACTGCGCTCGATGGGTGTCCAGCTCCGGCCCCCGTCGCGGCTGCGCTCCAGGTGGGGCGCGAAGAACGCGCTCGAGATCCCGGCCAAGACCTCGCCCCCGGGGTGGGGGTAGAGGGAGTAGACCTGCCAGCCCTTGTGCGCGGGCTCCGGCTCGGTCACCTTCCAGCTGCGGCGGTCCTCGCTCTCCAGCGAGAACAGCCCCTTCTCGGTCCCGACCAGAAGTCTTGTTGTCACGGCGGCGATCCTATCGGAAAGCGGGGTGCCCCGCCCACCCGGAACCCGGCTCGGAGCCGGGCCCCCCGAACCTCCCCCTCCCCTCCGAGGCGGGGCCGTCCGGGCCTTCGAGCGTCCGGGGCGAGAGCCCGGGACCGAGGCTCTCGCGCCGCATGACCGAGGCGGGAGGGCAGCCCCCCTCCGAGCGGCCTTCGCAAGGGGTCTCTTCGCACCGGCACCGGCGAGCTGCCGTCAGCGCTGAGGCCGCTTTGACGCGTGCGCCGCGCGGGCGGGTGGGCGGGCCGGCCGCGAGGCGACGAACTCCATGGCCTCCTCCGCCAGCGCTCGCCAGTCGAGGCCGGACGCGCCGCGCAGCGCCAGCCACTCCCTCATCTGGCGGCCCCGCCCGGTCTCGAAGCGCTCCCCCTCGCCCGACGCGATCATCTGGTCGACCCGGCCCGCGGGGAGCTTGACGACGAAGGCGCCCCGGGAGGAGAGCATGGCGAAGATGCTGCCGCCCACCCTCAGCCCCGAGGCGCCGAACCCCCTTCCCTCCTGGGTCACACGGGGTCGCCCGACAAAGTCTTTGACGAGCCACGTGTAGCGCTCTTGAGGCGTCACGCAGCGCATCCTAATGCCCGGTCGCGCCCCTCCGAGCGGGCGGGTCCCCCGGCCTATACTCGGGGGAGCCGTGGGGGACCTTGAGAACGGGGGCCTCAGCTTTGATCTCGTCGCCGCCTCCATCAGGGCCGATGCGGCTGACATGAGGACCTTCCTGGAGGCGCTGGCCGCCAAGCTCGAGGGCGCCCTCCCGGGAGAGGTCCAGGTCAGGCGCCGGGGTGGCCTTTTCCACGGCGCCCACGAGGTCGAATCCCTGACCGTGCACTTGGGGGACCACCGGTTCGAGCTCACCAAGCAGGGCACGGCGCTCGAGCCCGCGGTCCGCAACGAGGTCCGGGGCATCACCCTCAAGACCGAGCGCGTGGAGCTCGACGAGTGGATCGAGCTGCTCGCGAGGCGTCTTCACGAGCACGCCGAGTCCAGCGCTCAGGCGCGGGCGGCCCTCGAGAAATTGGTCCTGTGAGTGAGCCCGGCCCGGACGTCTCGGGGCTGCCGGAGGACGAGCGCGCGCGGCAGAGCGTGGAGGCGCTCGAGCGGGGCGGGCTGCCCCTGGAGGCGGAGGCCAGGATCACGCGCCAGCGCCAGGCCGGGGCCTGGACCAGCGACCTCAGCGTCCAGGAGCTGGCGGCGATCCGCTCCGTGGGATTCACACCCGTGGGCCAGGTCATGGGCAGCTCCGTGTACAAGCTGGGCTGGCTTGGCTACTACAACTGCAGCTACGGCTGGGGCTTCACCACCACCGAACTGACCGCGTACGCGGAGGGGCTGCACGCGGCCAGGCGGCTGGCCCTCGACCGCATGCGGGAGGAGGCCCGCCAGCTGGGGGCCCAGGGCGTGGCCGGGGTCAGGCTCCGATTCCGCGCCTTCGAGGACATCCGCGGCGCCGTCGAGTTCACCGCCATCGGGACCGGGATCGGGGTCGAGGGGGCGGCGGCGCCCCGGCGGCCGTTCGCCTCAGGGCTGGACGGGCAGGCCTTCGCCAAGCTCATGCGGGCGGGGTTCGTGCCCTGCGGGCTCGTCATCGGCGTCTCCGCCGTGCACGTGCACACGGGGTGGTTCGCGCAGAGCGCCCAGATGAGCTGGAGCAACGTGGAGATCGTCGACTTCAGCCAGGCCGTGGCGCACGCCCGGACGCTGGCGATGTCGCGCCTGCACGCCGACGCCCGCCAGCACGGGGCCGACGGGACGGTGGGCAACCAGATCGACATCAACGTGTGGCCGGTCCCCTGTAACGCCCAGCGAGAGGGCGAGGACCATGTCATCCAGTTCGTGGCCCTGGCCACATCGGTGGCGCGCTTCGAGACCGGCGCGCGCCCTGAGCCCAAGCTGCAGGTGAGATTGATCGACAGGAGGTCAATGTGAGCGTCGACCCCGCGAGCCAGAGCCTTCCCCAGGAGGCGCTGACCAGGCTCCAGGAGCTGAAGAAGCTCTTCACCAGCGACCTCAGCGTGAACGAGTTCCTGCTCGTCAAGGAGGCCGGCTTCGAGCCCCTCGGCCTCGTGGTGGGGAGCTCCATCTATCACATCGGCATGCAGGTGGGGCGCTGGAGCAAGAGCCAGGAGCTGACCACCTTGACCCAGGCCATGTACCACGCGCGCGAGCTGGCCATGGCGCGCATGGAGGCGGAGGCGGAGGCCCTGGGCGCCGACGGGGTGGTGGGGGTGCGCCTCGACATCAGGTTCTACGAGTGGGGCCAGGGGACGGCCGAGTTCGTGGCCCTGGGCACGGCGGTGAAGTCACGCGAGGGCAGCTACCGGACGCCCGACGGCAGGCCCTTCACCTCCGACCTCAGCGGCCAGGACTTCTGGGTGCTGACGCAGACGGGCTACGCGCCCATCGCGCTGGTCATGGGCAACTGCGTCTACCACGTCGCCCACCATGGCATCGGGCAGTGGATCTCCAACATCGGCGCCAACCAGGAGCTTGCCAACTTCACCCAGGCCCTCTACGAGGCGCGCGAGCTGGCCATGGAGCGCATGCAGGCGGAGGCTGAGCAGGTCAAGGCGGAGGGGATCGTGGGCGTCGTCATCGAAGAGAAATCCCACATCTGGGGCAGCCACACGATCGAGTTCTTCGCGGTCGGCACGGCCGTGCGGGCGCTTCGGGCCGACCACGTGATCCCGCCCCCCGAGATGGTCCTCTCCCTGGACACGTGATCCCCCCCGCGGAGCTGGCCGGCCGCGCGATCTCCCGCCTCCAGGAGATCGAGTCCAGGGCCTCTTCGGGCTCGCCCTTCACCAGTGACCTCAGCCCGGACGAGCTCGTGCTCATGGAGGACGCCGGGTTCGAGCCTCTGCACCTGGTCATGGGGAGCTCCATCTACCACATCGGCTTCCAGTGGGCGGCGTGGAACGAGAGCCGTGAGCTGGACGTGCTGACCAGGGCCATGTACGAGGCCCGCCGGCAGGCCATGGGGCGGCTGGAGGCGGAGGCCGCCGCCCTGGGGGCCCACGGCGTCGTGGGGGTCAGGATCGAGATCGACCACGAGCGCTGGGGCCACGGCCTGGCCGAGTTCTTGGTCCTGGGCACCGCCGTGCGCGCGCGCGCGGGCGACTACCGCGTGACGGCGGCCCAGCGCCCCTTCACGTCCGACCTCGGGGGCCAGGACTTCTACACCCTCTGGCGGGCGGGCTACCGGCCCTTGGGCCTGGTCATGGGCAACTGCGTCTACCACGTCGCCCGCCAGGGCCTGGGGGCGGTCCTCGGCCGCATGGGCCAGAACGTCGAGCTTCCCAACTTCACGGAGGCCATGTACGCCTCACGGGAGAGCGCCATGAAGCGCATGCAGGACGAGGCCGCGCGGCTGGGCGCGGAGGGGATCGTGGGCGTCCGCATCGAGCAGAACGCCTACCTCTGGGGAGGGCACACCATGGAGTTCTCCGCCCTGGGCACGGCCGTGGCCCCCCGGCCGGGCGGCCCGGCTGCCCCCCGTCCCGCCCTCAGGGTCCCACTCGAGGACGCGCCCCCGAAGGCCTGATCGACGGTGCGTCCCGATCGGCCCCCCGGCGGCCCCTCGGCGCGCACACCGTGCTTCTGCTAACAGATCGCCGCCGCCCCTCCGTGCGACCTTTGGGGGGTCCGTCATGTGTGGCCGACGCCGAGCCCTGGGTGCGTACCGGTGAGAAGCAGCCTGCCCGTCTGGCCCCTGCCCTGGGTGGCGGCCATGAGCCTGGTGGGGGCGAGCACCTGCTTCGCGCTGGGCCTGCGCGACCTTCTACAGGGCCTGACCAGGAAGGCGTCCAAGGAGGATCGGAGGCTGCCCCGCTGAGGGGGCCGGCGGCGCTCCGGGAGGGGTGCCCCAGGAGGGCGGAGGGCGAAGGCTCCGGGCGCCCCTGTTACCCGACGCACAGCGCGGCCGAGCCGCCGTCGATAGGTTCGGAGCCGAGGGGTCGGCCTCGATCCCACCGGCTGAATCAGAGAGGACGGTGCAGCATGAGTGACGAGACCCGGGCATCCCTGGTGGCGGAGCCGGCGGCGCTGGGCCTGGCGGGCTTCGGACTCACCACCTTCGTCTTGAGCGTGCACAACGCCGGCTGGGCGCCAGACGTGGTCTGGATCGGCCTCGCACTCTTCTACGGGGGCATGGCGCAGTTCACGGCCGGCATGTGGGAGTTCAAGAACCGGAACACGTTCGGAGCCACGGCGTTCTCGAGTTACGGCGGCTTCTGGCTGAGCCTGGCCGCCTTCGCCCTGCTGGCGCTCTTCGGCAAGGTCACGACCGCCAACCTCGACAGCGACCTGGGCTGGTTCGTGCTCGCCTTCGCCATCTTCAACACCTACATGATGGTCTGGAGCCTGCGCCTGAACGTGGCCGTGCTCGGCGTCTTCGTGACGCTGGAGATCACCGAGATCCTCCTCTTCGTCGGCTACTTCGGAGCGGGGACGGGCTGGATCAGGCTGGGCGGCTATCTGGGCGTGATCACGGCGCTGGTGGCCTGGTACACGTCGGCCGCCATCGTCGGCAACAGCATGGCCCCCCGCCCCCTGCTGCCGGTGGGGCCGCCTCTCTGGACGTGGGCCCCCCGGCCCGCCCCGGAGGCGCGGCCGGTCGTGACCTGCCCGCCGGCGGGCTCTTCCCGGCCACGGATTCACGAGATAGGAGGCGGTCTGCGATGCAGAAGCGAGCCGGCGCCATCGACACCTTGCTCCTGGAGGAGAGGACCTACCCGCCCGACCCGGCCTTCACGGGCACGGCCAACGCCGGCCCGGAGCTCTACGAGCTGAGCCTGGAGGAGTTCTGGGACGAGCAGGCCAGGCGGCGGGTGACCTGGTCCAGGCCCTACGACAAGCTCTACGAGTGGGACCTGCCCTACGCCAAGTGGTTCCTGGGCGGCCGGCTCAACGCCTGCTACAACTGCGTGGACCGGCACGTGGAGGCCGGCAAGGGCGACAAGGTCGCCTACTACTGGGAGGGCGAGCCGGAGGGCGAGCGCCGCGTCCTCACCTTCCGTGACCTGCAGGCCAACGTCGTTCGCTTCGCCCAGGGCCTCAAAAAGCTGGGCGTGGGCCGCGGCACCAACGTCGGCATCTACATGGGCATGGTGCCCGAGCTCCCCGTCGCCATGCTCGCCTGCGCCCGCCTGGGGGCGCCGCACACGGTCGTGTTCGGGGGCTTCAGCCCCGACTCCCTGTCGGGGCGCATGAACGACATGGAGTGCAAGGTCCTCATCACGCAGGACGAGAGCTGGCGCCGCGGCAACGCCGTCCCCCTCAAGCGCACGTCGGACGAGGCCATGGCCATGTCGCCGACCGTGGAGAGATGCGTGGTGCTGCGCCGGACGGGCGGCGAGGTCCCCATGCGCGAGGGCCGCGATGTCTGGTGGCACGAGCTGACAGAGGGCCTGGGGGACGACCCTGGGGACTGCCCCTGCGAGGAGATGGACTCGGAGGACCTCCTCTTCCTCATGTATTCGAGCGGCACCACCGGCAAGCCCAAGGGGGTCATGCACACGACCGGGGGCTACCTCGTGGGTACCTCCACCACGCACCACTACGTCTTCGACATCAAGCCCGAGACCGTTTACTGGTGCGCGGCCGACATCGGCTGGATCACGGGGCACAGCTACATCGTCTACGGCCCCCTCTGCAACCAGACCACGGGCGTCCTCTACGAGGGCACCCCGGACTTCCCCGAAAGAGACCGCTGGTGGGAGATCGTGGAGCGCTACCGGGTGAGCGTCCTCTACACGTCGCCGACCGCCATCCGCACGCACGTCAAGTGGGGGCCCGAGCACGCGCAGAAGCACGACCTCGACTCCCTGCGGCTGATTGGCACCGTCGGCGAGCCCATAAATCCGGAGGCCTGGATCTGGTACCGGGAGCACATCGGGAAGGACAGATGCCCGGTTGTCGACACCTGGTGGCAGACCGAGACCGGGATGATACTCATCACCCCTCTGCCGGGGGTGACCACGCTCAAGCCCGGCTCCGCGAGCAAGCCCTTCCCGGGCGTCGAGGCCGCCGTCTACGACGACAAGGGGCGCGAGGTCGGCGCCGGGGGGGCTGGCTACCTGGTCCTCAAGTCGCCCTTCCCCGCCATGCTGAGGGGCCTCTACAAAGACCGCGACCGCTACCGGCAGACCTACTGGGAGCGCTTCCCGGGCGTCTACTTCACGGGCGACGGGGCCCGTGTCGACGAGGACGGGGACTTCTGGCTGATGGGCCGCGTCGACGACGTCATCAACGTCTCGGCGCACAGGATCTCGACCATCGAGGTGGAGTCGGCGCTGGTCGACCACCCGGCCGTGGCGGAGGCGGCCGTCTGCGGCCGCAGCGACCCCCCAAGCGGGCAGGCGATCGTGGCCTACGTGACCCTCAAGGGCGGAGGCGAGGGATCGGTCGAGACGATGAGGGAGCTGCGCGACCACGTCGGACGCAAGATCGGCAAGTTCGCCGCGCCCGCCAACCTCGTGTTCACGCCGGAGCTGCCCAAGACCCGGTCCGGCAAGATCATGCGCCGGCTGCTGCGGGACGTGGCCGAGAACCGCGCCCTGGGCGATACCACCACTCTGGCCGACCCGGCCGTGGTCCACGAGATCGCTCGCAGGGCCCAAGAGGAGGCGGCGAAGGCCGACGCGTAAGGGCTCGAAGCCGCTGGCCCATGCTCAACGTGGCGGCCTGGGGCAGGCGCTCACGGACCGCGCTCAGACTGAGGTCCGCGGGGGTCTTGATGTTGGGCCTCTGCTTCGTTTGGATCGCGGCGACTTTCCCGCACCTCTCTCCACTGTTCTGGGTCGGTCTCCTAAGCGCGCCCTTCAGCGTCGTCCTCCAGATCGCATCAGACCTGGCCGATCGCGTTCTCCCCGGATCCATGGCGCCGCAGGCCGGACACTGAGGTGCTGGTCGCCTCGAGGGCTGAGGGACGAGGCCGTGGTCGGCGGCCGCTCCGAACTCGCAGCGGGGGCCCGCTAAGAACCGGGCCCATGGAGACGGGCGGCCCGAGATCGCCGGCGGTCAGAGCGGGCTTCCGGTCTCCTTGGAGTCGGACGGCCCTCGCGCCAGGGGGCCGGGGTCGGGATCGTCGACCATGCGCAGAAGGCTCTCGACATCGAGCCGGAGGTGCCCCTTGACGACGGAGACCGCCCCCAGGCCGGCCATGCGCCCCAGGTGCAGCGTGACCGTCTCCCGCCGCACCCCCAGCATGTCGGCCAGCATCTGGTGCGTGATCCGGGGCTCCAGGAGCACATGGCCGCCCTGGCGGTGCCCCAGCGTCTCCCCCAGCGCGAGCAGCTGGCGGGCGAGGCGCTGGCTGGGGTCGTGGAGGGCGATCGCCTCCAGGTGCACCTCGCGACCCTCGAGCCGCTCGATGATGAGCTGGAGCAGGTTGCCGGCGACCCGGGGCTCGAGGGCGATCAGGCGCTCCAGGGTGGGCAGTGCCACCGACGCCACCAGGGAGTCCTCGTCGGCCTCGGTGAAGTGGCCCCGGCGCCCGGCCACGGACAGGAGCCCGTCGAACCCGCCCTCCTGGATCAGCTCCAGCAGGAGCTCGCGGCCGTCGGCGGTGACCTGGTAGGCGCGCAGCCGTCCCCGGAGGACGAGGTGGAGTAGGCCAGGCGTGACCCCGGGCGTGTTGAGCAGGGTCCCCCTGGGCACCCTCTTGATCGGGATCCCGTCCAGGATCCGGTCCAGGCGCGCCGTGCTGACGCGGAGCAGGAGGGGGTGGTCCGCGAGCAGCGACCGCGGACCTTGGGGCGTTCCCACGCCTTTCCCTGCCCGCCGATCCACCGGGGTCAAGGCCGGCGCGCCCCAGTTCGCCATGACACCATCCTCCTCCGCGCGCGCGGAGGCCGCTGTGCTTCCGCTAACAGGGCCCGGGCCTGCTCCCCCAGCAGTGCCGGGGAGGCCGTGTGTGCCCGGCAACAGAGGGCCGCGGAGGCCGCGAGGCATGCTCTTCTCAAAGAGGTGAACGGAGAACAGATGTCAAACAACAAGACCCTCCCCAAGAAAGCCTTGCCCGAGTCGCGTGCGCGCGACCTCGCCACCCAGCTGGAGGACCTGCTGGAC
>JBOHUY010000348.1:0-2797 GCA_050735015.1 Candidatus Dormibacterales bacterium
TCCAGGCCCTGGTCGAGCGCAACGCAATGGTCGTCGCCACCGAGACACAGAAAGCCTCCGTGGTGAGCGCCCCCCACGGGCCCAAGGCCCGCATCAAGCACCTGGACCTGGTCTCGCTGGAGCCGACCGCCGTCCTCGTCATCGTGCTCTTTGAGGGCAACGTCCTCCGCCAGCAGGTCCTCACGGTGGCGCGGGCGGTCACCCAGGATGAGCTCTCCCGCCTGGCGCTGGCCCTCAACCGGGACCTCGACGGCCGCGACTGCGCCCAGGTCCGCTCCGCCGCCGGGCGCTCGCCCAGGGACGTGGAGCACGAGGTCCTGGACCACCTGACCACGCTCATGGAGCACTTCGAGGCGGGCTCGGAGACGGTGGTCGTGCACGACGGCGTGCGCAACCTTTTGAAGCAGCCCGAGTTCTCGGAGAGCTCCCGGCTCCACCAGGTCCTGGAGGTCCTGGAGGAGAGCCGGCAGCTGAGCGCGGTCCTGCGCGAGCTGGTGGGCGACTCCGACCTCCAGATCGCGATCGGCTCGGAGAACGCCACCGACCAGCTGCGGGGCTGCACCATCGTGGTCACCACCTACGGACCCTCCGGCGGCATCAAGGGCACCATGGGCGTGGTCGGGCCGACCCGCATGCGCTACGGCCAGGCCGTGGGGCGGCTGCGGGCGGTGGCCAGGATCGCGTCCGAACGCATGGCCGAGCTCCACGCGTGAAGCGCGCACGGGGTTTAGTCGCGGCCCGCGGCTAGGTATGTACTGGGAGTCATGACCACCCGACGGACCCGTCACGAAGACCCCCAGCCGCCCGCCGAGGCGGCCGCCGCGCGCGAGGCCGAGATCGCGGACCTCAAGGCGCGCGTGGAGCAGGTGCAGGCGGAGCTCGAGGAGACGGCCTCCCGTCACCTTCGCCTGGCGGCCGATTTCGAGAACTACAAAAAGCGCGCCCGGCAGGATCAGATGGACACCATCCGCTACGCGGGCACGGAGATGATCCTCCGCCTGCTGCCCGTCCTGGACGACTTCAAGCTCATCCTGGAGCACGCCCCCCGGGACGTGGACGAGGCCTGGCTCAAGGGCGTGCGCCTGACCGAGCAGAAGCTGGAGGAGTTGCTGACGGGGCAGGGCGTGACCGCCATCGAGTCCGTCGGCGAGCGCTTCGATCCCAGCCTCCACGAGGCCGTCGCCCAGGAGGAGACCGACGAGGAGCCGGAGGACACCGTGGTCCAGGAGCTGCGGCGGGGCTACCGGCTCCACGACCGGGTCATCCGGCCGGCCCTGGTCAAGGTGGCCAGGCCCGCCCTCCCTGGCGCCTGATGGCGGGCCTTCCCTCCCACCTTCGCCCCGAGGTCTGAGGTGGCCGTCAAGCGCGACTACTACGAGGTCCTGGGGGTGGAGCGGGGCGCCTCCCAGGACGAGCTCAAGAAGGCCTTCCGCCGCATCGCGCTCGAGCACCACCCCGACCGCAACCCCGGCAACTCGGAGGCGGAGCGGCGCTTCAAGGAGGCGGGCGAGGCCTACGAGGTCCTCTCCTACCCCGCCAAGCGGCGCTCGTACGACATGTTCGGGCACGCGGGCGTGGGCCAGGCCGGAGGCGCGGGCGCCGGCTTCGAGGGCTTCGGCTTGGGAGACATCTTCGACACCTTCTTCGGGGGCGGGGCCGGGGCGGGCGCGCGCGGGCGGCCCCGGTCCAACCGCGGCTCGGACCTCCGTCTCGACCTCACGATCACCTTCGAGGAGGCCTTCGGCGGTGTCGAGAAGGAGATCGACGTGCCCCGCCAGGTGCGCTGCGAGAGGTGCTCGGGCCAGGGCGCCGAGCCCGGCATCGGCATCGAGAGATGCTCCGCCTGCGGGGGGTCGGGGCAGATCCGGCGCGTCGCCAACTCCATCTTCGGGCAGGTCGTGAACGTGGTCGCCTGCAGCGCCTGCGGGGGGGAGGGGCGCATCCTCGCCTCGCCCTGCCGCGACTGCCGCGGACAGGGCCGCCGCCACGAGACAAGGCGCCTGGCCATCCCCATCCCGGCCGGGGTCGACACGGGCTCCCAGATCCGGCTCACCGGGCAGGGCGAGGCGGGCTACCGGGACGGCCCCCCGGGCGACCTCTACGTGGTCGTGCGGGTGAGGTCGCACCCCCACTTCGAGAGGCACGACCAGGACGTCGTCTACGTCCTCAACGTCAACATCGCCCAGGCCGCCCTCGGGGACGCCATCGAGGTGCCCACCCTGGACGGCGCCGTGGAGGTCACCATCCCGCCCGGGACCCAGTACGGGCAGACCTTTCGCCTGCGGGGCAAGGGCATGCCCCACGTACGTTCGGCCCGGCGGGGCGACCAGCTCGTGGTGGTGCACGTGGTCGTGCCCAAGGATCTGCGGGCAGAGCACCGCGCGGCCCTCGAGAAGCTGGGGGGCCTGACGGGCAAGCCGGAGAAGGTCTCGAAGGGCTTCTTCGAGAAGTTGCGGGAAGCCATCAACCTCGACTGACGGCGCGGAGACGGCCATCGCGGCTGCGGGCGATCAGGCGCCCGGGTGCTCCGCCTGCCACCGCTCGTAGTTCTTCTCGAAGTCACCCCCGATCTCGCCGCGGCGGAGCAGCCCGGTGAATACGACGTAGGGGTCCCTCCGCGCCCCCTCCTCGCGCAGGGTCCGGTCGTCGTTGAGGTAGAGGAAGATGATTGCCTGGGCCTCACTGCTGAAGACGTAGAAGAGCCGGTAGCGAGCGGGCAGCCCGCGCTTCTTGACCCGGCGGAACATGGCGAGCTCGCCCTCCAGCCGGAACTCCTTCCGATCGGGGTCCTCGGGGA
>JBOHUY010000349.1:0-3110 GCA_050735015.1 Candidatus Dormibacterales bacterium
GTCCTGGATCGAGGACGTCCGCGGCTATCCGGGCCGGAGCCCCCTCGAGGCGGGCCTCGTCGCCGACCTCCTCTCGGGGCTGGGCCTGGGTCAAGCGACCATCGGCTGGGAGCTCGGCCCCGGCCAGCGGCCGGCCCTCCCCCACTCCACCTTCGAGGAGGTGCGCCGGCGCCTGCCCCGCGCCCGCTTCGTGGACGGCTCGCCCGTGCTGGAAGCCTGCCGCCTGGTCAAGTCGGCGGCCGAGGTCCTGCGCGTGGAGGAGGCCTGCCGCGTCGCCTCCCGGGGCCACCGCCTGGCCCGGGAGCGGATGCGGCCGGGCCTCTCGGTGGCCGAGTGCGAGCGCCTGGTCCTGGCCGCCATGCTGGAGGCGGGTGCGGACGCCGACCCCCCGCCCGTCCTCTGGTTCGGGGGCGCCGCCCGCAGCCACGTCTACGCCGGGGGCGAGGTGCTCCAGCTCGACTTCGCCGTGTCTTACAGGGGCTACCGCGCGGACCTCACCCGGAGGTCCTCTTTCGGGCCGCCCGCGGCCGTCCACCTCCGCGACCACGAGGACATCACCAAGATCCAGGACGCCGTGCTCCAAGAGGTGCGCGCCGGGGCGCCCGTCCGGGCCCTCGTCGGGGCCTACGACCGCGCCGCCCGGGCGGCCGGTCTGCCTGCGCTGCGGGCGGGAGACTGGATCGGGCACGGGCTGGGCCTGGACCTCCTCGAGCCGCCCGCCCTCGACTCAGAGGATGAGACCGTACTGGTCCCGGGCATGATCATCACGCCGGAGCCCTGGTTTCTCCGCGAGGGCCGCCTCGTCATGGTCGAGGAGACCGTCCTCGTCGCAGAGGCGGGCGCCCGCCGCCTCGCACCCAGCGGCGGCGAGCGCCTCGAGGTGATCGGGGGCTGAGGCCCGGCCATGCCGCCCGAGGCCGTGATTGAGTCCCAGGGGAAGGCGAGGCGGTCCGCTCCGCTGGGCGGGGCCCTACCTCCCTGTGTCCCGGGTCCCCGGCCTGGGCGCTGACGGCGAGGGGAGCTGGCTCCTGACCGGCACGCTGCCCGGAGAAGCGCTCTCAGCGAGCGCTGGCGGTCACGGCCGGAGGCGGCAGTAAAGGCGGTTGGGAGCGGGCTGCGGACCTCCGCGACTCCCTGCCGCCCGAGAGCGGCCCTTTCTCCTGGTCGGTGGAGGACCGGCCCGCGGCCCTCCGCCGCCCGCCGCCCGAGGACAGGCTGGTCGTGCTGCGGGGACGCCTTCTGCCCGCACACGCTGGCCTCCGGCGGGAAGGGCGCCCGCCCGGCCCCGGGCCGCATGCTCAGTCGCGTGGCCATCGAGGAACGGGGCGACTCGGAGCCGCCATCTGGGTGTCGCCGCGAGGACTCGCCAGGCGACGCTCCAGGTCGTTGAAGGCTTCGATCAGTTCGCTGGCCTCAAAAGCTCGGTTCCGGCGGCCGACACGGATCTGTCGGAGGACGCCTGCTTCCGTCAGTTGGCGGACCGCCTGGTTGGCCGCCTGGAAGCTCCGGCCGATCAACGTGGCGGCCGTGGCAACGGTCAGGATCGGAGTGCCGGGCAGAGCTTCCATGAGTAGGTCGGCCGAGGATCCGCGCCGGATTCGGCCGAGCTTCCTCTGCCAACGGGCCTGGAGGTCGCGAACCCGCCCCTCGTAGAGGCGAGCGTCGTCAACGGCACGCCGGCTGGCCGCGGCGAAGAGGGCGATCCAGCGGTTGGCCCCGTCGCGGGCTTGCGGAGAGTCGGGGTCGCCCAGATACCGCGTGTCCGACAACGCCTGCACGTAGTCCGACGACCACGTTGCCAATACCAGCGACACAGGCGGCACGATTCGAGGCGCCAGCCCGCGTCGGCGGAGGATCACCTGGATGAGCGCTCTGCCGGTTCGACCGTTGCCATCGGCGAAGGGGTGGATGGTTTCGAATTGGGCGTGCGCAACAGCCGCCTGGGCGACGGCGGGCAGATTGTCCTGATTGCAGAAGGCGCAGAGATCATTGAGGAGTGGCGGTACCTCTGAGGGGGGCGGCGGGACGAATTCGGCTCGACAAGGGTTGTAGTCGCTGCCGCCGATCCAATTCTGTCGGTCCCTGACCCTCCCTGCCTCATCCTCGAGCCGCGTCCCAGCCAGCAGCCGGCGGTGGATCTCACGAAGGTGATCGACCTCGATGCGGTCGACAGCTGCCAGGTCGGTGACCGTCCAGGCCATGGCGTTGACGTTGCCGAGGATCTCTTCGGCGGTGACGTCGCCCACGTCGTCGCCGAGGACGCGAGCCATTTCCGCCCGCAGCAAACGCCTGCCTCCGATCTCCAAGCCCTCGATCTTCGAGGAGGCCACGGCCTCCGCCCGCAAGAGCAGGCGAGCGAGACCCTCCGAGTTGGCGAGGGCGGTCGCCTCAAGATTCAGTCGCTGAATCGCCGACTCGGCGTCTGCCACATCTGCCGCGACATCGCCTCGGAGCTGGAAGACCCGATCCGACAGCGGATCGGGGAGGTAGGCTTCGTACTCACAGCCCTCGCGGTCCCGACGGGGGAGCCCCGAGCCGGGGGTCGGACTCCAGCGCTGACGAACCTGACCGGCCATAGCTTGCGTTCAAGCTTACGCCGAAAGCTTGAATAAGGCACCAGGCTGTTCAAACTTCCTGGTGGCCACAAATGACTGAGGGCCTCCTACAGCTTCTTTCACGTCGAGGACTGGGATCCGTCCTTGACTGCTGGCACCTGTCCCGGCCTCTCCTGGGAGCTGGGCTGGGCATGGTCGTCCTTCTGATCATGGTGGTCGTGATCCAGTCCACCGGGGCGCAGGTCAGGTAGGGCGCCCAGGTCGGCGACGGCTACCGGGAATCGGAGGAGTCCAGGTCGGAGCGTCCCGGCGCTCAGCCAGGAGATCATCGAGGTGAACGAACATCTGCGAGGTCCGGCCGGGGGCGGCGGGAGCGCCCGAGGTGGCACCGGTGGTGGTGGCCGGCGAGCCCGAAAAGGAGGGCTCCACGAGGACCTCGAAGCGGAGTTCGGGACGGTCCTCCCGGCTCCTCTGGGAGCTCACGCAAGCACCTGCCCGGTCACCTCTCCGCGGCCCGCGCCATGGCCTCCTGCCGCCGGGCCAGGGCGGAGTCCA
>JBOHUY010000350.1:0-7493 GCA_050735015.1 Candidatus Dormibacterales bacterium
CCTGGAACGCACAGGTCGGGATCGGCGACAATCCCGCTCGCCGCTGGGGCTCCCGGGCGTCCGCCACGGGCTACGGGATGGCCTCAGCGCTCACGCTCGACGAGTTCGCGCTCTGGCTCAACCTGGAAGACGTCTACTGGACCCGTGAGGGCCGCGAGAGCGTGGACGCCGTGGTCCTCTTCGGGGCCCTGCTCTCCATAGGGCTGTGGGGCGGGCCCTTCTTCCGCGCGCTCGTCCGCGAGGCCCGCGGGCGCTGAGCGCGCCCTACCAGGGGAAGCGGGCCGGGTCGAGCCACTGGGGCGGCGCTCCACGGCCTTTCAAAAGGCCCGCCACGACCTCGGCACAGGCCACGGCGAAGCCCATGCCATGGCCCGTGTACCCGCCCGCGACGAAAAGGTTGGGGCGGCCCGGCACCGGACCCGCGACGGGCAGGCCGTCGGGGGTGAAGCCCATCGTCCCCGCCCAGCGCCGCGTGACCACGGCCCCCCCGGCCCCGATGGCGGCCAGATGGCCGTCGAGGCGAGCCTGCACCGCGGCCGTGGTGTCGAGCCCGTAGCCCACCTCCTCCTCCACGGCCGCGTCCCGGAAGCCTCCCGCCAGCAGCCTGCCGTCGGCCACCTGCCGCCAGTAGCGGTGGCCCCAGCCCGAGTAGGCGGGGCGGTCCGCCAGCCGCGGACAGGGCTCCGTGGCCAGCATCTGGGCCCGCACGGGCCGGACCGGGGCCGAGGGGATGAGCAGAGGGAGGTACGCGTTGGTGGCCAGCACCGCGCGCTCCGCCAGGATCTCCCCGCCCCCCGCCTCCAGGCGGACGCCGCCCGCCCAGGCCTCGAGGGCCGTCACCTCGATTCCCTGGTAGACCGCGCCGGGGGCCCGCGAGGCGAGCGCCGCCAGCGCCTTCACGGGGTCGACCTCGCCGTCGCCGGGGGCCAGCAGGCCGCCCGGCCGGGCGGCCAGGGGCGGCGGCAGGCGCGTCCGCCAGCGGGCCTCGAAGCCGTCCTCGCGCAGCATCTCGGCGGCCGACTCGAGGGAGGCCGCCTCCTCCCCCGACTCGGGTAGCGTCCAGCTGCCCCGGCGGGCGTACCCCGCCCCCCTTCCCTTGAGAGCCTGGGCCAGGAGCCGGTGGCTGCGCGAGGTGAAGGCCCAGACCTGCCGCGCCACCTCCCGGCCGTGCTCCCGGGCGGCACGCTCGTAGTTGGCGGCCACGCCGGCCATGAGGAAGCCGGCGTTGCGGCCGCTCGCCCCCCAGCCCACCTGGTGGCTCTCGAGCAGGACGGTGGCGGGGCCGCACTCGGGGCGGGCCAGGAGCGCCAGCCCCGTGATCCCTCCCCCCACGATGACTGTGCCGACGCGGGCGGGAGGGCTCTGCCAGACCGAGCGGCCAGCCGACATGGAGACAGGGATGGTAGCTGACGGGCGGCTTCTCTGGCATCGACGTTTGTGGTGGGCCACGACCCCGGCGTCCGCAGCTTGTGAGTGCGCCACTAGGACGCCTTACAGGCCCGCCAATAGGATGGGCAGACCAGACAGATCCTCACCCTCTTCGCGACGGGGCCCCCGCCGGAACCGGTGGGGGCTTCCCTTTTGTCGGCCCCCGCTCAGGCGGACTTGACCGCCGCCACCAGCTTGGTGAGGCTGTCCTTGGCGTCCCCGAAGAGCATGACCGTCTTGGGGTTGTAGAGGAGCGAGTTGTCGATGCCCGCGAAACCCGGGCGCATGCTGCGCTTGAGGAAGACCACGTTGGAGGCCTCGTCCACGTTCAGGATGGGCATGCCGTAGATGGGGCTCCCAGGCGTCTCGCGGGCGGCCGGGTTGACGACGTCGTTGGCCCCCACGACCAGGGCCACGTCGGTGCTGGAGAACTCCGGGTTGATCTGGTCCATCTCCTTCAGCTGCTCGTAGGGGACGTTCGCCTCCGCCAGCAGGACGTTCATGTGCCCGGGCATCCGTCCCGCCACCGGGTGGATCCCGTACTTCACCTCCACCCCGCGCTTCTCGAGCTCGTCCGCCAGCTCGCGCGCCGCGTGCTGGGCCTGCGCCACGGCGAGGCCGTAGCCAGGCACGATGACGACGCGGCGTGAATAGGCGAGAAGGGTGCCGACGTCGTCGGGCGTGCTCGCGCGCACCGTCCGGTCGCCCCCCACCTCCTCGACCGCGGCCGCGCTGGGGGCCGACCCGAAGGCGCCGAAGAGGATGTTCACCAAGGAGCGGCCCATGGCCTGGCTCATCATGCGTGTGAGGAGCGCCCCCGAGGCCCCCACCAGGGTCCCCGCCACGATCAGGAGGGTGTTGTTGAGGACGAAGCCCGAGGCGGCCACGGCCAGGCCCGTGGAGGAGTTCAGCAGGGAGATGACGACGGGCATGTCGGCGCCCCCGATGGGAAGCACGAAGGCGACCCCCAAGACGAGGGCGAAGAGGAGGAGGACGGCCAGGACGGGCGCGCTGGAGGTCACCAGCACGGTCACCGCGAGGGCCAGGATGACCAGGCCCAGGGCGCCGTTGACGACCTGCTGGCCCGCGTACGTGAGGGGCCGGCCGCTCATCAGCTCCTGCAGCTTGGCGAAAGCGATCCCGCTGCCCGCGAAGGAGATGCACCCGACGACGACGCTGAAGAGCACGGCCCCGGTCACGCCCCGACCGACGCCGGCCGGGGCCTCGCGGATGAACTCCGAAATTGAGACCAGGGCCGCCGCCCCGCCCCCCACGCCGTTGAAGACGGCCACCATCTGGGGCATGGCCGTCATCTTCACGAGCCGCGCCGCGGGCACCGCCAGGGCGACCCCGACGGCCATGCCGACCAGGATCAGCCAGAAGTTGCCGAGGCCGGGCTGGGCGAAGGTCAGCCCCACCGCCAGCACCATGCCCCCGGCGCCCACCCAGTTGCCGTAGCGCGCCCTGCGCGGCGAGGTCAAGCCCTTGAGGGCGAGGATGAACCCGATCGCCGCCACCAGGTAGGCGACGCTGATGCCCGTGCCCAATCAGGCCTCCGGGCCGGGGCCTTCCGGGGGCGCCGTCCGGCGTGCGCCCCGGCCCTTGAACATCTCCAGCATGCGGTCGGTGACCACGAAGCCGCCCACGACGTTGAGCGTGGCCAGGATCACGGCCACCAGGCCCAGCCCCATCTCGAGGGGGGTGCGGGCGTGCCCTGCGATCAGCATCGCCCCCACCAGGATGATGCCGTGGATGGCGTTGCTGCCCGACATGAGGGGGGTGTGGAGCATGGTCGGGACCTTGGAGATCACCTCGAACCCGACGAAGACGGCGAGCACGAAGACGGTGACCTCCCCCAGGACGCCCGAGGTCACCCGGCCGCCTCCAGCATCTCGCGGGTGGGCGCGTGGACGATCGCGCCCGCGTGCGTCACGCAGCAGGCGCGCACGATCTCGTCCTCCATGTCCACCTCGACCCGGCCCTCCTTGGTCAAGAGGGCGAGCAGGCTGGTGACGTTCTTGGAGTAGAGCTGGCTGGCGTGGCTGGGCATGCTGCTGGGGAGGTTGAGCACGCCGTGCACGACGACGCCGTTCTCGACCACCTCCTCGCCCGGCCGGCTGAGCTCGCAGTTGCCGCCCGACTCCGCGGCCAGGTCCACGATGACCGAGCCCGGCCGCATCCTGCGTACCATCTCGGCGGTGACCAGAAGGGGCGCCTTGCGCCCGGGGATGGCCGCCGTCGTGATGACGACATCGGAGGCGGCGACGTGGTCTCCGACCATCTCCCTCTGGCGGGCCAGGAACTCCTCGGATTGCTCGCGGGCGTAGCCCCCGCTCCCCTCCTGGGTCTCCAGCGCCAGCTCGACGAACTGCGCGCCCAGGCTGCGCACTTCCTCGCGGACGGCGGGGCGGACGTCGAAGGCCTCCACCATCGCCCCCAGCCGGCGCGAGGTCGCGATCGCCTGCAGGCCGGCCACCCCGGCGCCGAGCACGAAGACCCGGGCGGGCGCCACCGTGCCCGCCGCGGTCATCAGCAAGGGGAAGAACTTGGGCAGTCGGGCGGCCGCGATGATGACGGCCTCGTACCCCGAGACGCCGGCCTGGGAGGAGAGGGCGTCCATGGCCTGGGCCCGGCCGATGCGGGGGATGAGCTCGAGGCTGAAGGCGGTCACGCCTCGGGCGGCCAGGGCCCGGATGACCTCCTGGCTCGAACCGGGGGGCAGAAAGCTGATCAGGGCGGCCCCTTCGGTGAAGGCCGCCACCTCGGCCGCGGCCGGGGGCTGGACCTTTAAGACCACCTCCGCGCCCGGCACCACCCCCTCACCGTCGATCAGGGCCCCCGCCTCCTCGTAGGCCTTGTCGGGGAAGAAGGCGGCTGCGCCCGCGCCCGCCTCCACGGAGACTTCGTGCCCGGCCTCCACGAGGCGGGCGGCCGCCTCCGGGACGAGGGCGACGCGGCGTTCTGCGGAGGCCGTCTCCCGGGGCACTCCCACCTTCATAGGCACGTGACTGTAGCAGGCACCCGCCGGGAGACGGGGGGCGCCGGCAGGAGAAACCCGGCCGCGGCCCGGGGGCGCGCCACCCTGGCGCATAATGGCCCTCTGAGTTCCGGTGCAGTGACCCAGCCCGTCGTCAACGACCTCATCTTCCAGGCCGCGACCGTCAACGGTTCGGGGAGCCAGTCCGCCAACCTGGTGCTGACCCGGGCGGTCTTCTCGATGGGGGTCCCGGTCGCTCCCAAGAACGTCTTCCCCTCCAACATCGAGGGGCTGCCGACGTGGTTCCAGCTCCGCATCTCGCCCCAGGGCTACCAGGCCCGCAAGGGCGACCCCGACGTGCTCGTCGCCCTCAACCCCACGACCTGGCAGGCCGACCTCGCCTCGGTCAGGCCCGGGGCCGCCGTCGTCTACGAGGAGGCCTACGGGCTGCCCGCGGCCGCCCGGCAGGACGTGCACTACTACCCCATCCCCTTCGCCAAGCTGGCCAAGGCGGAGATCCCCAGCGACACGCTGAGAAAACAGCTCACCAACATGCTCTACGTGGGGGCCGTGGCGGCCCTCCTCGGCATCCCCCTGGAGGCCATCGAGCGAGGCGTCAAGCGGCAGTTCCTGACCAAGCCCAAGGCGGTCGCCCTCAACATGACGGCGGTCGAGGTCGGGCACCGCTACTGGACGGAGAACCTGACGAAGGCCGACCCTTACGAGGTCCGGCCCATGTCCGGCCGCACCGACGGCATGATGCTGGTGGATGGCAACCAGGCCTGCGCCCTGGGCGCCATCATGGGCGGCGTCACGGTGGCGGCCTGGTACCCGATCACGCCCTCCTCAAGCCTCTGCGAGAACCTCATCAACTACGCGGAGCGGTTCCGGACCGAAGAAGACGGCTCCTGCCGGATCGCCGTCGTGCAGGCGGAGGACGAGCTGGCCGCGCTCGGGATGGCGGTCGGCGCCGGCTGGGCGGGAGCGCGCGCGATGACCTCCACCTCGGGACCCGGCATCTCCCTGATGGCGGAGTTCGCGGGGCTCGCCTACTACTCCGAGATCCCCGTCGTCATCTTCGACATCCAGCGCGTGGGCCCCTCCACGGGCATGCCGACGCGGACCTCGCAAGGGGACCTCGAGTTCGTTTACAAGCTCTCGCACGGCGACACCAGGCACATCGTCCTGCTCCCGGGCGAGGTCCAGGAGTGCTACGAGGACGCGCAGGCCGCCTTCGACCTCGCCGACCGCTTCCAGACCCCCGTCTTCGTCCTCTCCGACCTCGACCTGGGCATGAACCTGTGGATGAGCCCTCCCTTCAGCTATCCGGAGCGGCCCTTCGACAGGGGCAAGGTCCTGAGCGCGGAGGACCTGGAGCGGCTGGGCGGGGAGTGGGGCCGCTACCGCGACGTCGACGGCGACGGCATCCCCTTCAGGACCGTTCCCGGCACCCCCCATCCCGCCGCCGGCTACTTCACGCGGGGCTCCGGGCACGACGAGCGCGCGCACTACACCGAGGACCCGGCGCTCTTCTCGCAGAACCTGGCCCGCATCGTGCGCAAGCACGAGACCGCGCGCGCCGCCGTCCCCCCGCCCCTGGTCGACGAGCCCGGCAGCGCCATCGGCCTGATCGCCTTCGGGTCCACGCACCACGCCGTCCTGGAGGCGCGCGACGGCCTCGCCGCGGCGGGTCTCCCGGTCGACTACCTGCGGCTGCGGGCGCTCCCGCTCGGCCCCACCCTGGCCGAGTTCATCGAGAGGCACGAGCGCGTGTACGTGGTCGAGCAGAACCAGGGCGGACAGCTGCACAACATCCTCAAGATGGAGCTCGCGCCCGTCCTCACGGCGCGCCTGCGCTCGATCCTGCACTGGGACGGCCGGCCCATCCCGGCCGATGCCATCATGGGACCGATCATGGAGCGAGAGGAGGCCGTCCCGGCATGAGCGTCGTCCTCAACCGCGCCGGCCAGCCCCGGGACGCCTACAAGGGCTCGCCCAGCACGCTCTGCGCCGGGTGCGGTCACAACTCCATCACCAACCACATCATCAAGGCGCTGTACGAGATTGGGCTCGAGCCCCACAACCTGGCCAAGATGAGCGGCATCGGCTGCTCGGCGAAGACGCCCGCCTACTTCGTCGAGTCCGCCCACGGCTTCAACGGGCTCCACGGCAGGATGCCGGCCATCGCCACCGGCGCCCAGCTCGCCAACCGCAAGCTGACCGTGCTGGGGGTGACCGGGGACGGCGACTCGGTCGCCATCGGCCTGGGACAGTTCTCCCACCTCGTGCGGCGCAACGTGGACTGCACCTACATCGTGGAGGACAACGGCACCTACGGCCTCACCAAAGGCCAGTTCTCGGCCACCGCCGACCTGGGCTCGGTGCAGAAGCACGGCGCCGTCAACACGTTCCAGCCCATCGACCCCTGCTCGCTCGCGCTCACTCTCGGGTGCAGCTTCGTCGCGCGTTCGTTCAGCGGCGACGGCAAGCAGCTGGTCCCCCTCATCAAGGCCGCCATCGCCCACCAGGGGACGGCCCTCATCGACGTCATCTCGCCCTGCGTCACCTTCAACGACCACGACGGCTCCACCAAGAGCTACGGCTACGTCAAGGAGCACGACGAGCCCATCCACGACCTCTCGTTCATCCCCTTCTACGAGGAGGTCGTCCTGGACCAGGAGCCGGGCACGATCCAGGAGGTGACGCTCCACGACGGCTCCCACCTGGTCCTCAACAAGCTGGGCCCCGACTACAGCCCCGACGACCGCCTGCACGCCCTGACGCTGCTCGAGGAGGGCCGCGCCGCCGGCCACCTGGTGACGGGCCTTTTGTTCATCGACGAGAGGAGCCAGGACTTCGCCGAACGCGAGCACCTGCCCGCCGGCCCGCTGGTAGCCCTCCAGGAAGAGGAGCTGAGGCTCTCCCGGCCCCAGTTCGAGGCCCTGATGTCGGAATTGGGCGAGCTCTAAGCCGCCGCCTTCCCCCGCGCCCCTCGGGCGACTACAGCCACCAGAGGTCCTTCACCAGCCGGCCCACCTCGCCGTCCCCGCCCTCGAATCGCGAGCTCTTCTCCACCACCGCCTGGAAG
>JBOHUY010000351.1:0-10239 GCA_050735015.1 Candidatus Dormibacterales bacterium
CGTCCCGGCCGGGACCATCAGCGCGCCGGCGATCACGAGGGCGAGGGCTAGCCTCAGGGGTCTTGACATTCGGGTACCACCTGGAATGGGTTGATCGGAGTCGAAAGTGTGTAACTCGCGGACGAGCGTGGAATTGCGCGCCCGTCCTCGCCGGGCCGCGCGGCCGCTTCGCGCCGGGGGGTCGTCGGGCCGGCCTATGCCCTGGCGGCCACCGCCGGCACGCTCATGACCGAGGCGGGATCCTGGCCCAGGTCCTGGAGCAGGACCATGGCGGCGTTCCTTCCCGGGGCGCCGGTGATGGAGCCGCCCGGGTGGGTCGTGCCGCCTGTCTGGTAGAGGCCCGGGATCGGCATCCTGTAGCTTCCCCATCCCGGGACCGGGCGCAGGGCCCCGGACTGCGAGAGGCCCCGGTCCCCGCCGTGGAATGTGCCCTTGATCATGTGCGGGTTGGCCTTCTCGAAGTCCATGGGGCTCTTGACGTGGGCGGCCAGGATGACGTCCTCGGTGAAGTTGGGGGCGAACCTCCGCAGATGCGCCCGCTGGTTCAGCGCGTGCTCTTCTTTGAGCGTGTCCCAGTCGCTGGCCCACTCGGGCAGCTGGGGGGCTTGGGGGCTCAGCAGCTTCACGGTGTGGTGCCCCTCGGGCGCGCGCGTCTGGTCGACGAGCGTCGGCGTGGCCACGAGCAGCCAGGGCGTGTCCTTCACGAATCTGCCGTCCCGCACCTCCCTGCCGCAGCGGATGACGTCCTCGGGCCAGCCCACGATCCCGGCCGACACGGCCGTCCGAGTGCCTCCCTCCCGGGTCTTGAATTCCGGCGCCACCGTGGTGGCGTAGTAGGCGCCGAAGTTGGTGAGGCCGATGTCGTAGGTCTTCACCCCGTACAGGAACTCGTCCCCCCACGCCTCGGGGGGAGCCATGCCGACCAAGTGCTTCACGTGGACCGTGGAGAGTACGGCCTTGCGCGCCATGTAGCGGTCTCCGTCGTCGGTCTCCACGCCGATGCACCGCCCTTCCTCCAGCACCAGGCGCCGCACGAACCGGCCGCATCGGACCCGCCCGCCGTGGGCCTCAAGGCACGCGACCAGCGCGTCCGTCAGCGTGCCGGACCCGCCGATGGGGATGCTCCAGCTTCGCTGCTGGCGGCCGTAGATCAAGGAGTAGGCGAGCGAACCTGAACCCATCGAGTCGACCGCCTGGACCGTCTGGAAGGCCATCCACAGCATGAACGCGCGCACGTGTCGCTCCTCGAACTCGTTGCGGATGACGTCCCATGAGCTCATGGCGTTGATCCGGAGCCACTTCCGGCCCCCCGGTACCTCGGCCAGCCTTTCCTCCAGGGAAGGGCCGAAGCCGGGAGGCAGGAAACGGCCGGCGCCGAAGGCCCCCTTGACCTGGTCGTAGTCGGCTATCAGCCGCCGATAGGCTCCGGCGTCGGCTGGCGAGAAGTGGGCGATCTCCTCGCACGTGCGCTCCAGGTCCAGCCACATGGTCAGGTGCTCCCCATCCGGGAAGGTGACGTGGGCCACCGGGTCGGGGTCCACGTAGCGGAGGCCGTAGGTTCCGTGCAGCCCGAGCTCGTCGTTCAAGAGCAGAGGGTTGACGCGGATCAGCGTGTGGCCCGTGGAGCAGGTGTCGATCTTGTACCCGGGGCCGACCACCTCTTCGGTGGCGGCGCCTCCCCCGGGGATGGCGCGGGCGTCGAGAACGAGGCATTCGTAGCCGGCCTTGGCGAGGTAAGCGGCCGCGATCAGGCTGTTGTGGCCCGCCCCCGCGACGACGACGTCAGCGGTCTCGCTCATCTCAGCCTCCTTCAGACGCGGTTCGTGCTGGCTCCACGGCGAGGGCACGTGCCCGGTGCCGGGCAGGGACAAGTCTGACGTTGGAGTCCGGGCAGAGCGTGAGACTTACGTACCAACTTGCCTCCTCTCGCGGGCTGGGGAGCCGCCCTCTCCGGTCGTTGTCGAAGGAATAGTTGTCCTCGCAAATAAGTCTAGAGGTACGTGCGCTCCCTACACGACCGGTGGGGGAGGCCCGCACAGATGACCCAAGGAGGATCAGGGCAGACATGACGGAGAGATACGAACTGGATCCCGCGCACACGCAGATCGGCTTCTCGGCCAAGCACCTCGGCTTCACAACAGTTCGCGGAACGTTCCAGAGCTTCAGCGGATGGATCGAAGGCGACCGCGGCACGCTCGACGTGGCCGGTGAGGTCAGCGTCGACGTCGCGAGCGCGACGACCGGTCAGCCCAAGCGGGACGGTCACCTTCAGTCGAGTGACTTCTTCGAGGTCGAGACCTATCCCCGGGCGACCTACCGAATCACCGGCGCGCGTAAGGTGGGGGAGGGCGCTTACCGGATCGACGGCGAGCTGACCCTCAAGGCCACCACGCGCCCGCTCTCTCTGAACGCTGTGGTGTCGGGGGAGATCGAGAACCCCTTCCAGCCCGGCGGCAGGATCGTGTCCGTGACGGCGACTGGCGAGCTCAACCGGATGGACTTCGGGGTGAACTGGGACGGGCTCGCAGGTGCGGTCCCCCTCGCGGGACACGTTATCAAGCTCGAGATCGAAGCCGAACTCGCGTCGGCCGTGCAGTCTCTCAGCGAGGCATCCTGAACGGACAGTTCTGAGGTGGGGCCGGCCCCGGCGGCGGCACCCGCCGCCGAGGCCGGAGCCAGCCGGACCCTGAGGTCCCGGACGCACCGCGCGGCGTAGGTTTGGGCACGGGCTCCGGCCCACATGCGGTCCCCCTCAAAGATGAAAGCGCTGCTGAGGCCCAGGATCCTCGTCCCCGTTGTGGTGGGAGCCTCGCTGATCGGGGCTCTCCTCGGGATCGCCGACGCCCGGCGCGTCGTGGGCGTGATCGCGCGCTTCCGGATCGAGTACCTCGTCGCCTTCGCCCTGGTCATGGTCGCCTACGAGGCCGCTCGCCTCCTCCAGTGGCATCTGCTCCTGCGCCACCTTGGGATCAGGACGCGCCTGCGCGCGGAGGCCTTCGCGTTCGCCGGGGGGGAGGTGGGCCGGTATGCACCCATGGGCGCCCTGATCCAGAACTACATCCTGGCCGCGGTCCGGCACGTCAGCTTCTCCTTGTCTTCCGCGGCCACGGGCCTGGCCGTGGTCGCGGAGATCGCGATCGCGCCTCTGATCGTGGTCGTCCTCGGCGTCGACAGGTGGCCGTGGCTCCGCCCAGCGGTCGGGGCGACGATGCTCGCCGCCGCCGCCTTCCTGACCGTCATGGCGCGCGTCCACGCCACGCGCCTGATCGAAAGGTGGCTCGCGTCGGGTCGCTGGGGGGCCGCGCTGCGCGGCGGCCTCGCGCGATTCCTTGAGGGCCTGAGTCGGTTCGACGACCCTCGGGTCCTTGGCGTGACCGCCCTCATCACGGCTGTGTACGTGCTCCTGGGGGGAGCGGGCCTGTGGGTGGTGGCGGTCGGGGTGGGTGCGCAAGTGACGATCCACGCGGCTCTCGCCGCCTACTCAATCGGGGTGACCCTCGCGCTCGTGGTCCCAGCCTTCACGGACGTCGGTACGCTCGAGGCGGGCAGCGTGGCAGCGCTTGTCGCCATGGGATCATCGCCGCAAGTGGCCGTCGCCGTGAGCCTCCTCGACCGGGGGCTCATGGTGGCAGCCTCGTTCTCATTCGGGGCACTCGCCGCGCTCCTGTTCCCGGACCTGGTCCGGGCCGTGAGAGAGAGCCCGCGCGGGCGGCCGTCGGTGCCTCCCCGCTCCCGAGTCCCACCGCGCGGGCGCGTCCTGACGCCTCTGGTGACCCTGGGACTGCTGGCCAGCGCCTGCGGAACCTCGCCCGCAGTCAGCCATGCGCGCGCGCCTCATGCCTCTCACGCCCCCTCGCCCCTGATCGCATCGCCCTCAGCACCGGCGACCTTGCTCGTGTCGACGGCCGGGTGGCGCCTTCCCGCACCGCTCTCGCGAGAGAGCTCGGTCGCCCTCGCTGGGAGCCTTTGGATACTGGGGGGTCTCGATTCCTCGGGGCTCTCGACTGCAGGCGTCCTTCGCGTCGACCCTCGGACGGGGGCGGTGGTCCGTTCCGCCTCCCTCCCCGCCGCCACGCACGACGCCGGTGCGGCCGCGATCGGCGGCACAGTGTTCGTGTTCCGAGGGGGTCAGTCTTCCTCGAGCGACGCCGTCCAATCATTCGCGCCGGGGGCCGGAACCGCTGTCGTCGGCCACCTGCCCCGCCCGCGGTCCGATCTCGTCGCCGTCGCGGACGGGGGTACCGCCCTCGTCGTGGGCGGATACGACGGAGCCCGGCCTGCCATGTCTGTCCTGCGGACGCGGGATGGGATGACGTTCGACGCCGTGGCGCGGCTCGCGCTGCCTGTTCGGTATGCGGCCGCGGCCGTCACGGGGGGCACCCTCTACGTCTTTGGAGGCAGTTGGGCGGGAGCGCCACGCCGAGCTGTCCAGGCGGTCGACCTCACCTCCGGGGAGGTGCGGCTCGCGGCCATGCTCCCAGTCGGGCTCTCGGACGCCGCCGCGGTGGTGCTGGGCGGCGAGGTCTGGATCCTTGGGGGCCGGACCCCGGCCGGCCTCAGCGACGCCATCTTCCGGTTCGATCCCACGAGCGGGACGGTCGCGCGGGTGGGAACTCTGCCCGCGCCGGTGGCCGACGCGAGCCTAGTGAGATGGGGGGCGGGGGCCTATCTGATCGGAGGGGAGGAGCGTCCCCCGGCGACTGCGGCAGGGTCTGGGTCGCCCCGCGAGCTGGGGCCGCATGAGGTGTCCATCCACTGCGAACTGGTGGCCGAAGCCTTCCCCATGCCCGCCGAGGTCGTGGCGGCCTCATGACCGAACGTGTCCTCCGGCTCCCCGGCGCCCGCTGCTGTGTGGGGACCGTGGCCGGTGAGCCGGTCGTGACGGGGTTCGGCCACACGTCAGATGGTCACCTCGGCGTTTTTGACATCGGAACCCTTCCCGGCCATAGGGGGCGGCGCTACGGATCGGCGATCACGGCCAGGGTGGTCGGGGACGGGTTTCGCAAGGGCGCGCAGGGTGCCTGCCTGCAATCCTCACCCCCGCGCTACGGGGTGTACGCAAGGGTCGGCTTCCGCAAGGTGAAGACTGGCAGCTGTGGATCTCCGCGTGATCGGAGGCCCGCCCGTCCCCGTCACCTCGGCGCCCATGGCGGGCCCGGCGTCCCAAAGACGGCCCCAGCCGAACCCTCGACTCGAAGGGGTCTTCCACATGCAGAAACGAAGTCCGGGAGCCGCACAGTCTGGCTGAGCGGCTCCCGGTCGGACGGATCGTGGGAGTGCGATCAGCTGCAGCCGGTGGTGGCCCCGCAGTTCATGCACTTGTAGCAGGTGCCGGAGCGGACAGTGATGGCACCGCACTCGGGGCAGGCGGGGGCGTCCGTGTCCACCACGAAGGTGACTTTCTGACTCCCGTCTCCGGCCGGGTTCTTGACCACCACCTTGATCTCGTCGGGCAGCTTTTCGGGCGCCCGCTCCCCCTTCGCCGGCGGAGTCTTGCCAGGGGCCGGATGGGTCTGAGGGGGTGCCGAGGAGACTTCCGGCTCGAGGGGAGGAGCCTCACGGCGGATGATGCCGACGGCCTCCTGCTCCTCGACGCTGAGGAACCGGCTGGCTAGCCACCTGAAGATGTAGTCGACCAGCGACTTGGCGATGGGGATCTCGGGGTTCCTGGTGAATCCCGAGGGCTCGAAGCGCATGTGGCTGAACTTGTCGACCATGCTCTTGAGCGGGACGCCGTACTGCAGCGCCACCGACGTCTGCGTGGCGAAGGCGTCCATGAGGCCGGAGATCGTCGAGCCCTCCTTGGCCATGGTCAGGAAGATCTCGCCCGGCGTGCCGTCCTCGTACAGGCCGACCGTGATGTAGCCCTCGTGGCCCTGGATGTCGAACTTGTGCGTGATGGCGCGCCGCTCGTCCGGAAGCCGCCGCCGCACCGGCCTCGGCACCTCCGGTCCGCTGGCGGGCTCCGACCCGGAGTCCAGCTTCGTGGAGAGCGGCTGTGAGCGCTTGCATCCGTCTCGGTAGATCGCGATGCACTTGAGTCCGAGCCTCCAGGACTCGAGATAGACGTTCTCGATGTCGTCCACCGTGGCCTCGTGGGGAAGGTTCACGGTCTTCGACATGGAGCCAGAGATGAACGGCTGCACCGCGGCCATCATGCGCACGTGGCCCATGGGCGCTATGGAACGCGTCCCCTTGACCGGCTTGAACGCGCAGTCGAAGACCTTGAGGTGCTGGTCGAGGAGGTGGGGCGCGTCCTCGATGGTGTCGTTCTCGTCGATGTGGTCGACGATCTCCTTGACCTGGTCCTCGGGATACCCGAGCTTGCGCAGGGCAACCGGCACCGTGTTGTTCACGATCTTGAGAAGCCCGCCGCCAACCAGCTTCTTGTACTTGACCAGGGCCAAGTCCGGCTCGATGCCGGTGGTGTCGCAGTCCATCATCAGCCCGATGGTTCCGGTCGGAGCCAGGACCGTCGCCTGGGCGTTCCGATAGCCGTGCTTCTCTCCAAGCCGGACCGCTTCCTCCCAGGTGGCCCGGGCCACGGCCGCGGCCGGACCCGCGAGGCCCGAGCTGGAGAGCTTGCGCGCCGCCTCGCGATGTTTGCCCATCACGCGCAGCATCGCTTCGCGGTTCTGTGGGAAGGCCGCGAAGGGACCCTTGGCCTGCGCCATCCGGGCGGACTGGGCGTACGCGCCCCCGGTCAGGATCGCGGTCACGGCGCCGGCGAACTGGCGGCCCTCCTCGCTGTCGTAGGCGAGACCCATGGACATGAGGAGCGCGCCCAGGTTGGCGTAGCCGAGGCCGAGCGGCCGCAGCAGTTCGCTGTTCTCGCGGATGGCCTCCGTCGGGTAGGAGGCATTGGAGACGAGGATCTCCTGCCC
The DNA here is from genome assembly GCA_050735015.1 of Candidatus Dormibacterales bacterium. GTDB lineage: Bacteria > Chloroflexota > Dormibacteria > Dormibacterales > Dormibacteraceae > JBOHUX01. Next base: position 6,885 of record JBOHUY010000351.1, read on the forward strand.
GGTGAAGCAGACGTCGATGGCCTTCCTCATGCGGGCGGCGTCGAAGCCGCCCTCCTCGTCCTGGAACTTCAGCAGGTTCAAGGACAGCAGGTTGCAGGCCGTGTCGTCGAGGAACACGAACTCGCTGCAGGGGTTGGTGGCGTTGATGCGGCCCGTGTTGGGGACGCAGTTCCAGTCCTGGATGGTGGTGTCGAACTGGATCCCGGGGTCGCCGCATATCCAGGCCGCGTCCGCCATCTCGCGCATCATCTCGCGGGCGTTGAGCGTCTCCATGACGCGCCCGTCTGTGACCGCCCGGGTCTGCCACTCCCGGTCCTCGACCAGGGCCTGCATGAAGCCGTCCGAGGCCCGCACGGAGTGGTTGGCGTTCTGGAACTGTACGGAGTCGTAGGCGCCTCCGGGAACGTTGAAGCCGACGTCATACCCGGCCTCGATAAGTGCCCAGGCCTTCTTCTCCTCCTCGGCCTTGCAGCGGATGAAATCCAAGATGTCCGGATGGTCGGCGTTGAGGATGACCATCTTGGCAGCCCGCCGGGTGGTGCCCCCGGACTTGATGGAGCCCGCGAACGAGTCGTAGCCACGCATGAAGGAGACCGGCCCCGACGCGGTCCCGCCCCCACTCAGCGACTCTCGTGAGGATCGGAGGACCGAGAGGTTGGTGCCGGTACCGGAGCCGAACTTGAAGAGCATGCCCTCGGTCTTGGCCAGGTCGAGGATCGACTCCATGGAATCCTGTATGGAGTTGATGAAGCACGCCGACCCCTGCTGGGACCGCCCCGGCACCCCGATGTTGAACCAGACCGGGCTGTTGAAGGAGGCATGCTGGGTGGCGAGCAGATACCGGAGCTCCTCCGACCAGTTGTCGGCGTCCTCCTCCGACGCGAAGTAGCCGCCCTCGCGTCCCCAGGCGGCGAGCGTGTCGACGACGCGGGCGATGAGCTGCCGCACTGAGCTCTCGCGGTCGGGCGTGCCCAGACTGCCACGGAAGTACTTCTGGGCCACGACGTTGATGGCCAGCTGGGACCAGGAGCGGGGGACCTCGACATCCTTTTGCTCGAAGATGACCTGGCCCTTCTCGCCGATGATGGCGGCCGTCCGCCGCTCCCACTCGATCAGTTCGAAGGCCTTGCTGTTGGGGGGCGTGAAGAACCGACCGAAGCGCAGGCCCTTGCCTGGCTCGACCTCGGCCTTGCGGGCGGATGCGGCTGCTGCGACGTCAGCTACGTTCTTGGCCATCTTCTCGAGGGTGCCTCCTTCTCTGACCCGACGGCGATCCGGTGGGAGAGGTTGGGCCGGACCGCCGTGTGTTGACTTGAGGCGGGACGAAAGAGGCCCCAGAGCATGCCCGCCTTTTATGCCCCAGGGCCTCGACTAACGATGTGGACTATACGCGGTGCCCCCAGGGCTGTCAAGGCCCAAAACACTAGATGTTCGGGTCTCATCTACCTCGAGCCCCAACATCTTGGTGATGAAGCTGTAGACAACCTGGGGAGCCGCTGTGGCCAACCGGCCCGTGGGGGGCGCGGGCCTGTGGACTACCGGTGCGTTTCCACGGGGGCCGCGACGCCCCCGGCCGGGACCCGCCCCTCGTTCGCCTGAGGCCCCCCCGCCGGCGCCTCGATGCCCCGACCTGGGGCTTTGGGCTCCTGTTCCAGCACGAGGAGGCTTGGCGCACCGTCTGTGCGCTCCGAGGCCTGGAGGGAGTGCGTCGAGGCCCGGACCCGGGCGGACACCTGCTTGCCCTCGGCGTAGGCGTTCTGGAGCATGACCACGGCCCGCTGCAGCTTGTTCTCGAGCGTGCCCTCGAGCAGGTCGACCTGACGTTCGATGTCGATGAGGCAGGACTGGAGGTTCTCGACGTCGACCGTGCGGGCGAACTGCAGGTGCATCTGGTGGAGGGCAAGGATGTACGGGAGGGCGAGGGAGTACCCGACGACTATCACGTTTCGCTTGTGGGCCTCGGCGAAGGCGTTCCGGCAAACCGCGTAGGCGGCGTCCGGCACCGCCGCCAGCGCCCAGGGCGCCGTGCACGTGGGGTCGATGTATTGGCTCACCTCGCGGACTCGCCTCTCCACCTCGCGCTCGATCTGCGTCACCAGCTGGGAGCGCCGTGCAGGTTCCAGGTTGGGCGCGGCCAGCTCCTCAAGCGCCTGGCTGGAGGTCCACTTGGAGTCGATGGGGAGGACCTTGCCCCCAGGCAGGCGGAGAGCGAACTCGACGACCTTGCCGTTCACCCAGGCGTTGCGCTGAATCATCTCCGGAGGCATGAGGCGGACCGCCTCCTCCAGGATGTTCTCACCCGCCGCGCCCCGCGCCGAGCTGCCGGCCATGATGGCCTCCAGTCTGCGCAGGCTATGCCTCGCCTCGTCTTCCATCTGCTGTCGGGCTGAGAGCGCGGACCGGAAGGCCTCGAAGGCGGCGTGTGTGAGGCCCAGGCGATCCCGGAGCTCGGCCGCCTGGGCGTCCTGGGCCCGCCCGCCCACGGCGAGCTGCGAGCGAAGCTCCGAGAGGTCCCGGGCCTGGGCCTCGGACCTCCGTCCCAGCGCCGAGACGAGCATGACGACGGCGACGACCCCGGAGAGGAGGGCGACCAGTAAGAGGGCGAACAACAGTTCGATAGGCTGCATGGCCGCCAGTCTACCGGCCGGAGCCCGGGCCCGCAAGGCCGCGATTGTTAACCTTCGGCCGTTGAGGGGGACACTGGGAGGCGAGATGCAGGAAGACAGCGGCCAGGAGCCGGCGCCGGAGCGGATCCCGCTGGAAGAGGTCTACATGAGGATGGCCGAGGAGCTGTCCAAGCGGTCGACGTGCACACGCAATCGGGTCGGGAGCGTGATCGCGAACTCGGACCTCACTCAGGTCCTCGGGATTGGCTACAACGGCAACGCAAAGGGGTTGCCGAACCGGTGCGACGGGACCGAGCCGGGCCGTTGCGGCTGCATCCACTCGGAGGCGAACGCCCTCATCAAGGCGGGGGCGAACGTGGCCGGAAAGGTCATGTTCGTGTCTCATTCCCCGTGTGTGATGTGCGCCAAGATGATCGTGAACTCGAACGTGGCCAAGGTCTACTACAGGACGGCGTACCGTGAGCCGGCCGGGGTCGCGGTCCTCGAGCAGGGCGGCGTCGAGGTTCACCTCTACGACCGCTGGCGCGATCGCTGGCGCTGATCGCCGCCTGGCAGCCGCCCGGCACCCGGGGGGCTGTCGGCGCGAGGGGGGGCCCCTACTCTTCCACGATCAGCCAGTCGCCGCTCGCCTCTACGACCCGGGGCCGGACGACCGGGATCCGCCGCCGCCGCCGGGCCTTCCCGATCAGCCTGGAGGAGTCATCCTCACCGGCCACCGACTCCAGGAT
>JBOHUY010000352.1:0-9317 GCA_050735015.1 Candidatus Dormibacterales bacterium
GCGTGAGGGCGGGGCGCCGGCCGCTCGCGTTGGCGCTGGTGGTCGCGAGGGCCCCCTCCACCTCCGCCAGGAGACCGCGGGCCCCCGCGTGGTCGGGGACCCGGACGCCGATGAGAGGCGGATCGCCCGCCACCAGCCAGGGGGCGACGGCGGCCCTCGCCTTCAGCACCAGGGTCAGAGGGCCCGGCCACCAGCGGGCCGCCAAAGAGGCGGCGGCCGGGCTCAGCTCGGCCCACTCGTCGAGGCCCGAGGCGTCCAGGACCATGAGCACGAGCGGCTTGTCTCGCGCCCTGCCCTTGATCCGGTAGACGCGCTCGACGGCGGTCCTGTCCGTGGCCAGCGCCGCCAGCCCGTACACGGTGTCGGTCGGGAACGCGACCACGCCGCCCCGAACCAGGAGGTGGGCGGCTCGCCGCAGCCCGGCGGCGTCGTCGGTCAGGAGTTCCAAGCTTCCAGCACCCTCTCCCTGCCGCCGAGATCGTTGTGGAGGCGCACAGTGCCGAATTGCCTTCCCGCCAGGTCGGCCAGCTCCTTGAGCACCTCGCCGTCCGCCTCCGCCAGCACCACCCCGCCCGGCACCAGGCGTCCCGCGGCCTGCTCCAGGAGCGCGGCCACGAGCTCACCGCCCGACTCCCCCGCGAAGAGTGCGTGGGCGGGCTGGGCGGTCACCTCGGCAGGGAGCTGGCGGCCCGAGGGCACGTAGGGCAGGTTGGCGAGGACACCGTCCAGCCTCCCTTCCACCGGCTCCAGCAGGTGGCCCTGGTGGAGGGCGACCCGATCCCCCAGCCCGTGCCGGCCGACGTTGCGCCCGGCCACCTCGAGCGCCGCGGGGTCGTCGTCGACGGCCTCCACCTCCGCCAGGGGCAGGTAATGGGCGACCGCGACCGCGACGCACCCGCTGCCGGTCCCCACGTCGGCGAAGCGTAGCGGACCACCCCGGGCCCGCCCCCACTCGATGGCTCGCCGCACGAGCGTCTCCGTGTCCGGGTTGGGCACGAGCACGGCGGGCGTCACCTCGAACTCCAGGGCCATGAACTCCTTGTGTCCGGTCAGGTAGGCGACGGGCTCTCCCTGGCCCCGCCGCGCCACCAGGGCTCGGAAGGGTGCCAGGTCGGCCTCGTCCAGGGGGCGCTCATGCTGGAGGTAGAGGTCGATGCGCCGCAGCCCGAGGGCGTGGGCCAGCAGCAGCTCGGCATCCAGGCGGGGGGACTCGGAGCCGTGTCCTTCCAGGTAGCCGGTCGCCCGCCGGAGCACCTCCAGCAGGGGCAGCACGTCAGCCCGGCTCGCCGGCCAGCTGTTCTGCGCGCTCGGCGCTCGCCAGGGCCGCGACGAGCTCGTCGAGGTCCCCCGCCATGATCCGGTCCAGCTTGTAGAGGGTCAGGTTGATGCGGTGGTCGGTGACCCGGTTCTCTTTGAAGTTGTACGTGCGTATCTTCTCCGAGCGGCTGCCCGTGCGCACCATGGAACGCCGCTGCGCCCCCTCGGCCGCCGCCTGCTCCGCCAGCCTCATCTCGTAGAGGCGTGCCCTCAGGACACGCAACGCCTTCTCGCGGTTCTGGAGCTGGGACCGCTCGTCCTGGCAGGCGACCACGATGCCGGTCTGCCGGTGCGTGATGATGACCTTGGAGTAGGTCGTGTTGACGCTCTGTCCGCCGTGGCCCTGCGATGTCGACGTCCGGACGTCGAGGTCCTTCTCCGTGAGCTCCACCTCGACCGGCTCCGGCTCGGGCATGACCGCCACCGTCACCGCCGAGGTGTGGACCCGCCCCTGGCTCTCGGTCTCCGGCACGCGCTGGACGCGGTGGGGACCTCCCTCGTACTTGAGCATCGAGTAGGCGCCTTTGCCCCTGACCTCGAACTCGACCTTGTCGAAGCCTCCCAGCCCCGTCTCCTGGACGTCGATGAGGTCCACCTTCCACCCCTTCGCCTGCACCCAGTGCTCGTACATGCGGAAGAGGTCGGCGGCGAACAGCGCCGCCTCCTGGCCCCCCTCTGCGGCCTGGATCTCGATCAGCACATCCCGATCGTCGTCGGGGTCTCGCGGGGCCAGGGCTTCCTTGAGACTTGCCTCGAGCGCCGCCAGCCGGCCCTCGGCCGCGGCCTCCTCGCCCCTCAGGTACTCCCGCATGGAGTCGTCCGATTCCTCCTTGAGCAGCTCGCGGGCCTCGGCCAGCGCCGCCTCCGCCTGGCGGTAGCGCTCGTAGGTCTGGGCGGGCTCGCGGATCGAGGCCTGCTCGCGCGCGAGGCGGGTCAGCGCCTCGTGGTCGGAGGCGACCTCGGGGCGCGCCATCTCCGACTCGATCTCTTTGTAGCGCCGGAGGACCGCCTCGAGGCGGTCCTTCATGCCGGCTCGGCCTCCTCCCCCTCCCGGGCGGCCGTGAACGCGGCGATGGCGACCTCCATCTGGGAGGCGTCGGGCTCGCGTGTGGTCAGGCGCTGGGTGGCCAGCACGGGGACGAGCATCACCGCCACCACGGGGTTGTCGCGATGCCTGGCCATGAACCTGATCCACTCGAAGCCGACCCCCGCGATGAGGGGGATGGCGAGAAGGCGGGAAACGACCAACCAGAACCAGTTGGGCTGCGCGACCGCGACCAGGCTGAAGATGATTACGCTGGCCACCACCACGACGACCAGAAAGCCGGTCCCGCAGCGGGGGTGGAGAAGGCTCGCCCGGCCCACGTTCCGGACGTCGAGCGGCCAGTCCGCCTCGTAGGCGTTGATGGTCTTGTGCTCGGCCCCGTGGAACTGGAAGACGCGGCGGACGTCGCGGAGCTGTCCGATCAGCCAGAGGTAGCCGATGACGAGGACCACCCGGATGAGGCCCTCCACGAGTACGAACCCGAAGGTGCCGCTGCGGTGCAGGACCAGTCCCGCGCCGAGCAGGGGCAGGCCGAAGAAGAGCAGGACCGCGAAGACTAGGGCCGTGGCCAGCGAGATGGCGATCTCTCGCTTGCCGATCTCGACGTCGTGGCCCCTGGCGTTGATCCCCGCCGACCAGAGCAGCGAGGTCATGCCCAGGTGGATCATCTCCGCCATCTGGGCCACGCCCCTGGCGAACGGCAGCCTCCAGGCCGGGTGCCGGTAGAGGCCGGAGGTCAGCTCCCCCCGACGCACGACGATCTCACCCGTGCGGGGCATGCGTACGGCCACGGCATAGTGGCCGCGGCCACGCATCATCACGCCCTCGATGACGGCCTGGCCGCCGTAGAAGAAGCGCTCGGGCGCGACGCCGGCGCGCTCCAGTCGTGGGGAGCGCCGGCTTCCCTGCAGCGGTGCCGCCGGGCGGGCGGGCAGCCCGGGGGCGGAGGGGGCCATGCTCAGCCCCTCAGCGCCGCTTGGCGGCTCGCTTCTGGAAGCGCTCCACCTGGCCGCCAGTGTCCACGATCCGCTGCTGGCCGGTGTAGAAGGGGTGGCAGACAGAGCAGATCTCGGTCTTGATCTCCTTGCGCGTCGAGCCGGTCGTGAACGTGTTGCCGCACGCACACGTGACGACGGCGTCTTCGTAGTAGGTGGGATGGATCTGAGCCTTCATGAAAACCTCGTGATTCTACCCGCGCTCAGAGGCCCGAGGCGCCCAGCTGAGGCAGAAGTCCTGTTGCGTTGACGATCGCGAACCCAAGGTAGACGACCAGGGCCAGCCAAGCGCCGGCCATGGCCCAGCGGGCGGTGATCGGCACCGAGCTGTAGTAGGGCGAGCTGGCGTGGCGGAAGCGCTCGAAGACCATGGGCAGACCGAAGAGAACGAAGATGAGGAGGATGGGGCTGAAGGTCCTGGTCACAAAGACCAGCACCCCGATCACGGCCAGCCCGAAGACCTGGAACCACTTCGACACCGCCGCCATGATCCAGCCGCCGTCCAACATCCCAGCCGGGATGAGGTTCAGGAGGTTGATGTAGAAGCCGAGGTAGGCCCAGAGGAGCAGCGGCTGGAACCCCGTCGCGCCGTAAGCGACGAAGGCCGCCGTCGCGCCCACCGTGCCCGCCAGCGGCCCGGCGATTCCGATCTGCGCCTGCTTCAAGGCGTCGGTCGGGTGCGTGCGCTGGAAGATGGCGGCCCCGAAGAAGGGGACGAAGAGGGGCGCGGTTGCCTGCATGCCCTGGCGCCGGATCTCGACGACGTGGCCCATCTCGTGGACGAGGATCATCGCGACCAGGCCGGCCGCGAACCATGGGCCGAAGAAGACGGCGTAGAGCCCGAAGCTGAGCAAAAGGCTCAAGATGGTAGCCCCGAAGGGCAGGATCTTGAGCAGGATGACCGCATACTTGAGCGCCCCGAAGGCGGCGACGAGCGCGGCGATGATCCAGCTGGTGAGCCTCCCTCTCTGCCGCACGGGCCCCGGCGAGACGTGGTAAGGGGACTCCGGGGGGATGTCCGCGCCCGGCGCCATGGGGCCCCTCTCAGGCGGGGGCTGGGGGTCGGGGAACCAACTCACGGCTGCTGAATCCTACCCTCGGAGGGTCCGGATCAACCCTCTGCCGAGACGCTTTGCGAGGGTCGCCGCGTCGGCCTCAGGACCGCATCTCCCCGTCCGGCGGCAGCCGGTGCCGGGTGTGGACCCGCCTGATCGTCCCCGCGAGGCTCGAGAGCACCAGTGAGCTCGTCTCCGCCCAGGCTCCGCCGTACCTGACGGGAGCCAGAAGGGCGCCTCCCGTGACGCCCGTGATGGCGACCTCGACACCTGCCGGACAGAGGTCGAGGGGGCCGTACCGGCGAGCCGCCTCCTCGCCGGCGAGGATCCTCTCCTCGTCGTTCCGGGGCCAAAGACGGCACTGGATGTCGGCGCCCAGGCAGCGCAGCGCCGCCGCGGCCATGACGGCCTCCTGAATGCCGCCCACGCCCATCATGGCGTCCACCCCCGTGCCCTCGACGCCGGCTAGAAGCGCCCCCGCGATGTCGCCGTCGGCCAGGCTCATGATGCGGGCGCCGGAGGCGCGCACCTCGTCCACGAGTTCCTTGTGGCGGGGCCGCTCGAGAACCGCCACAGTGAGGTCCGAGACTCGGCAGTCCCTGGAGAAGGCGACCCGCCGCAGGTTGTCGGCCACACTGTCGTCGAGCCCGATCGCGCCCCGGGCCAGGGCACCGACCGCGATCTTGTCCATGTAGGCCACGGCGGGCATGGCCGGAAACCCTCCCCGCGAGGTCGCCACCGCCATCGAGATGGCGCCCGGCAGGCCGCGCGCGACAAGGCTGGCGCCCTCCAGCGGGTAGACGGCGAGGTCGGCCTCGGGGCCGCCCCCCGCGCCCACCTCGGACCCGTTCGAGAGGACGTCCTCCCCGAACGGACTGAGGACGACGCGGGCCCTGAACTCGAGGTCCATGAGCGCCTGGAGCATGGCCGCGGCCGCCATCGCCTTGGCACGCTCCTGATCCCCCCGCCCGGTCAGCCGGGCCGCCTGCAGCGCCACCTGCTCGGTCACCCGGACCAGGCCGAGGGCGCCGCCGGGACGCATCCCGGAGAGAGAGAGCCGTCCGGCCGTCTCCTGCTCCATGGAGGTCAGGAGCTGAGCGCGTCCGCGTTCGGGATGCGGTCGAGCCTGGGCGCGTCCAGCTCCATCTGGTCGATGCCGCTCTGGCGGACGGAGGCGGCCAGGAAGCCCCGGAAGAGCGGGTGCGGCCGGCCCGGGCGGGACCTGAACTCGGGATGAAACTGGCTGGCCACGAACCAGGGGTGACCGGACAGCTCGACCACCTCGACCAGGCGGCCGTTGGGAGAGAGCCCGCTGAAGACGAGCCCGGCCTCCTCCAGGACCTCCCGGTACTCATTGTTGAGCTCGAAACGGTGCCGGTGTCGCTCGTACACGAGATCCTCCCCGTAGGCCTCCTGGGCCCTGGTCCCGGGCACCAGGCGGCAGGGGTAGAGGCCAAGACGCATAGTCCCGCCCATGTCGGCCACGTCGCGCTGCTCCGGCATGAGGTCGATGACAGGTGTCGAGGTGAAGGCCGCGAACTCGGTCGAGTTGGCGTCCGGGGCGTCGAGGGCTTCGCGGGCGACGTCGATGACGGCGCACTGCAGGCCCAGGCAGAGCCCGAGGTAGGGGATGCGATTGTGACGGGCGTAGCGGGAGGCGATCACCTTTCCTTCGATGCCGCGGAACCCGAACCCGCCCGGCACCACGATGCCCGACACCCCCTTGAGCATTGAGGTGTCACCCCGGTCGAGCTCCTCGGACGGGACCCACCGGAGGGCCACCCCCACCTCGTGATGGACCCCAGCATGGCGGAGCGCCTCGGTCACGCTGAGGTAGGCGTCGGGGAGGCCCACGTACTTCCCCACGACGGCCACCGTGACCACACCCCGCGGACGCCCCATGCGCTCGAGGAGGCCACGCCAGGCCCCCAGGTCTGCCTCCTCGGGTGTGCCCAGATGCTTGGCGACGACGCGTCCCAAGCCAGCCTCCTCCAGCAGGATGGGCACCTCGTAGATCGACTCCACGTCGGGGACAGAGATGACGGCGTCGCCGGGCACGTCGCAGAAGAGGGCGATCTTGTCCTTGAGCTCCTGGTCGATGGGCCGGTCGGAGCGCGCGATGATGGCGTCGGGCTGGATTCCTATCGCCCTCAGGGCCTGGACAGAGTGCTGCGTGGGCTTGGTCTTCATCTCCTCGCCACGGATGGCCGGGACCAGGGAGACGTGCAGGTAGAAGACGTTCTCCCGGCCGAGATCGTTCTTGAGCTGGCGGATGGCCTCCAGGAAAGGCTGGCTCTCGATGTCCACGACGGTCCCCCCCACCTCGCATACGACGACCTCGGCCTGGCTGTCCTTGGCCGCCCGGCGGATCCTTTCCTTGATCTCGTTGGTGACGTGCGGGATGACCTGGACGGTCGCCCCCAGGTAGTCGCCGCGACGCTCCTTGGCGATCACCTCCGCGTACACCTTGCCGGTGGTGACGTTGGAGGCGGCGGTGAGGTTCACGTCCACGAAGCGCTCGTAGTGGCCGAGGTCGAGATCGGTCTCGGCGCCGTCGTCGGTGACGAAGACCTCACCGTGCTGGTAGGGACTCATGGTGCCGGGATCGACGTTGAGGTAAGGGTCGAGCTTCTGGAGCGAAACCGAGACGCCCCGGGCTTTGAGGATGTTCCCCACCGACGCCGCCGTGATCCCTTTGCCGAGGGACGAGACCACCCCGCCGGTCACGAAAACGTACTTCGACAAGCCAGACCTCCGGTGGTTTTTGCAATGTTACCAGCCCGCCCGCCCACCGGCCCGAGGAAGCTCGGCGTGGCCGGCTCCGGCCGTCCGGGAGGGGCGGGCGCCCTCAGAGAGAGCGCGCCTCCAGGAGGACGAGTCTGGTCTCGGAGTCCCCCGAACCGGCCTGCACCGAGAGCTTGGGCTGCGCCTCCACGGAGTCGGCCCCCATCTCCTTGAGGAACCGTTCCACCGGCTCCAGTTCGATCTTCAGTCCCGGCAGCGCGAAGTGCATGGGGACGACGATGCGGGGTTCTATCTGCCGAACCACCTCGGCCGCCTGGGAGGCGCTCAAGGTGTGCCGCCCGCCCACCGGGACGAGCAGCACGTCCACCGTGCCCATCTTCTCCAGCTGGTCTTCGGAGAGCTGGTGCCCGACGTCGCCGAGGTGGCACACGTGGACGTCGTCGATCTCGATCAGGTAGACCGTGTTGGCCCCCTTCTCGGCGCCGCCCGAGGCGTCGTGGTAGGTCGGGAAGCCGGTGACGCCCACGCCCGCGACCTCGTACTCTCCGGGCCCCGAGATGGCGTGGCCGGCCTTCGCGACCGCCTCCAGGTGGCTGTGATTGGGATGCTGGTGGCTGACCGTGACGACGTCCGCCTCCAGCCTGGGCAGCTTCATGCCAAGGCCGGGAGGGTAGGGGTCGGTGACCACCGTCGCGCCGCGACCGCGCAGCCTGAAGCACCCGTGTCCTAGCCACGTCACGTCCAACTTCTCACCTCGCTGTTCACATGTTGTCCGGCGCGTTGACGCCCATGAGGTCGAGCGCGCTCTTAAGGGTGTGCCGGGCCGCCCGGTTCAGCTCGAGTCGGGCGCGGGTCGTGGCCGGATCGTCCACCACCACACGGTGGCTGGAGTCGCGGTTCCCGGCCTGGTAGAAGGCGTGCACGCGGTCGGCGAGGTCGTGGACGTAGTAGGCGATCCGGTGCGGCTCCAGGAGCCGTGCCGCCTCCTCCACCACCTCCGGCCAGGCCGCCAGCTGGCGCGCGAGGTCCATCTCCCAAGCCTCGCCCAGCAGCCCGAGGTCGGCCCGGCCCGGGAGCTCCCGCCCGGAGGCGAAGCGCTCGACGCTCGCAAGTCGGGCGTGGGCGTACTGGGCGTAGTAGACCGGGTTCTCGTTGCCCTCGGCCGTGGCCAGCTCCAAGTCGAAGTCCATCATGGCGTCGGGGGAGCGGAGAAGGTAGAAGAATCGGACGGCGTCCTTGCCGACCCGGTTCACCAGCTCCGTGAGCGTGACGAAGCGCCCGGCCCGCTTGGACATCTTGCCTTCCTTGAGGTTGACCATCTGGTGGAGGATGATCTCGAGCCGGGCGTTGTCGATCCCGAGCGCGGCGACGCTGTGCCGGAAGCGCGGGACGTACCCGTGGTGGTCGGCTCCCCAGATCTCGATCACTCTGTCGAAGCCGCGGTCCTCCAGCCTGTCTAGGAGGTAGCCGAGGTCCGAGGCGAAGTAGGTGTGCTCGCCGTCGCGGCGGATCACGACCCGCTCGTCCTCGGGCCACTCCCCCGCATCCCCGGGTGGGGCGAACCAGACCGCCCCCTCTCGACGGACGAGGAGGCCGGCGGCCTGGAGGCGCTCGAGGGCCCTCTGCGGCGTCCCCGAATCCCAGAGCGAGCGCTCCGAGAACCAGCGGTCGAACCTGACGCCCAGGCGGTCGAGGCTCTCCTTGATGCCGGCGGCGACGCGGGCGGCACCGTACTCTCGCAACCGATCCTGCGCGGCGGCCGGCTCCAGCGCGGGAAGATCGGGGATGTCGTGGCGGGCGGCCTCGGCGATCTCGGAGACGTACTCCCCCACGTACCCGCCCGCGGGCGGCTCGACGCCGCTCAGGCGGGCGAAGATCGATTCACCGAACTTTCGGGCCTGGGTGCCGTAGTCATTGACGTAGTACTCACGCTCCACCCGGTGTCCGGTGAAAGCGAGCAGGCTGGCCAGCGTGTCGCCCAGGATGGCGCCGCGACCGTGCCCGATGTGCAGCGGCCCCGTGGGATTGATGCTCACGAACTCAACCTGAACCCGGCGTCCGGCCCCCATCAGGCTTTGGCCATAGGAGGGGCCGGTCGCCGCCACCTGGCCGACCAGCTCGCGGAGCCAGCCGGCGTCGAGCCGGAAGTTCACGTATCCA
>JBOHUY010000353.1:0-2447 GCA_050735015.1 Candidatus Dormibacterales bacterium
GGATGGGGGCGGCGAGGGAGGCGGGCTCGACCACCCGCCCGTAGAGCCGCCCGGGAACCCCGGCCCCCCCGCGCCCGCCTCCCGCGCCATCTGGTGGAGGTCGATGCCCTCCTTCCGGACGCGGAGATCGAAGTAGATGAGCGTCACCGCGATCGCGGTGACCGGGCCCAAAAGGGACCCCGCGACGACGCGGGCGAGGGCGCTGAAGCCGGCCTGCATCTCCACTGAGAGGCCGGGCAGTCCGGCCACGATGCCGAGCAAGCTGCCCAGGATGAGGGTCAGGACTCCGACCACGATGTAGACCACGATCAGACGTCCGAACGTCCGCCACCAGTGCCCTCCCACGAGCGACCAGCTGCGGCCGGCGGCCGCGCCCGGCCCCCGCTCCTCGGAGAAGAGCGCCGGCAGCGCCACCGACCAGCGCACCAGCAACCAGATGCCGAGCGGCGGGATCAAGAGCGCGATGACGCCCACCACGAAAATCAAGACCACCACCCAGATGGAGAAGTACCGTCGCAGCACGCCCCGCAGGATTGATTCGACCGCGACCGGACGGCCGAGCGCGACGTCGGCGGAGCCCAGGAAGAGCGCGGCGGCCGTGAAGGGGACCATGATGAGGCCCACGATCACGTTGACCCCCGCCCACGCGGACAGCGCGGGGGTCAGCGTGACCGCGCCCGCCGACGGGCCGGAGCCTCTCAGGGATCCCGCCAGCTGTCCCCAGCCGAACAGGGCCTCACCCGAGAGGAAGGAGACGACGACGGAGGGCAGCGAGACCAAAAAGGCGGTCACGGCCAGCACGACGAAGTTGGCCCGATAGAGGCTGAAGGTCTCGTCGAGCAGGTCGGAAAGCGGTAGTGGACGGAGCCGGAACCCGGCCCGAGCGGATTGCATCCGGACATCATGGACGCCGCCCGACGTTTTGTAAACGAATTGACGCGTCGGATGAGCGCGCGGGTGCCGGCGACGCCAAGGCTCGCGCGAGTCGTCCCACCAGGGACGGCCGGCGCACCGCGGGGGCTCTTGGTCGGGCGCGCCCGAGCCGCGGGCGAGCCCGGATCTCACTCGATGAGGGCGGCCTCCAAGGAAGAGCCACTCCCCGGTCCGGCGGCGAAGTTGACCGAGGCTCCGCTCGAGGAGGCCCCGCCCTGCAGGTACACCGTCTGGCAGACCAACTGCCCGTAGATCTGCGAGGTCGAGTTGGCCTGCCACTGGCAGGTGCCGGGGAAGAAGATGCTCCCGCGCAGCCAGGCCGACTCCCCGGGGCCCTGAAGGTAGAACTGCCCGGACCCGGGCTGGGAGTAGATGAGCAGGTTCTGGCAGGCGCTGTCGTGGCACCAGGCGGAATCGGCCGTGCAGTTCGGGTTGGTGGTGCCCTGGGGGTTGACGGTCGAACAGGGGGCGGCGAACCAGCGGAGGTCGTCGGAGGGGTCCGAGGCGGGGGCACCTGTGGTGGGGTCGGAGCCGAAAAGACAGGGCGTCCCGTTCCCGCAGGCGGAGTTGTTCCCGCTGCAGGAGCCCCCCTTGAAATAGGCGCCGAAGTTGCTGTTGCTGGCGAAGTCGAGCGTCACGTCGCCGGCCAGTACCCGTCCTTTGCTGCTGAGGCACAGCCCACCGCCGTTGAAGTAGTAGAACCCGGGGTCCAGCACTGCCTTGCCGTTGGGCGTCGAGGAGGCGTCGATGCTCGAGTAGCACCCCGGCTCGAAGTGGTAGAAGCCGGAGGCGTCGAGCCCGGCGACATGGCCCGCGACCGGGTCCGTGACCGGCGTGGTGTAGTTGCCGGCGGGATTGCAGGCCTGGGCCGGGTTGGGATCGCCGGGGTCGTGGAAGGCGCTCACCGCCGAAGGGTCCTGGTTGGGATCCTGGTAAGGCGGGTACCCGAAGGCCGATACCCCGGGGACCGGGCTTTCGTCGCAGGGGCTGGGGTTGGGCCCGTTGGCCGCGCCCCCCAGCTGTCCCCCGTCGAGGTACCCGTTGGGCCCGCAACCCGGGTTGACGTGGCCGGACCACTCGTACCCGTCGGCCGAGATGCCACCCCAGTTCTGACCGTCCTGGTGCACCTCGACGTTTCCGAAGTCGGACCAGCTGGGGCCTCCCGCCTGGGGTAGCGCGTGCGCGCGGATGCTGCACGACCCCTTGGTGACGATGGTGTGGTCCGAGTACACGCTGCCCGAGACGTCGATCGTGGAAGCGCCCTGGCACCCTGCGAAGTCCTGCGCGAAGACGGCGAAGCCCGCCGAAGGCGTACTGGCCAGGTACTGGGCCGCGGCGCGGGCCGTGATGTTCGTGGAGCCCGCCCCCAGGAAGGCGCTCAGCTCTATCCCCTGCTGGTGCCAGACCTGGACGGCGATCTTCTGTCCGCTTGCCTTGTAGGGATAGGTGGAGGCGGCCGTGAAGCCGCTCGGGTACGTGTAGGTCTCCGTCCAGCCCGCCGCGCAGGACGATCC
>JBOHUY010000354.1:0-1512 GCA_050735015.1 Candidatus Dormibacterales bacterium
GAACTTCCGCGTCGTGTTGTCGATGGCCGAGATGTGGTCGGCGTCGAAGGCGTGGCGGTTCCCGAGCGTGTAGGCGAGGACGGCCACGCCCACGCCGAGGGCCTTGAAGTGCCCGGGGAGGACCAGGATGGCGAAGATGCCCCAGCCGAGCACGTGGAGGCCGAGCACGACCGCCCCCATGCCTCCGAACGTGGCCCAGTCCCTGCGGCTGAGCGCTCCTCCAGCTCCTGAACGGGATTCCACCGCCTTTGCCGCGCTCGCCGCCATCGACCTCCTCCTCCCTCTCGCCTGCGCCCTTCTGCGACCAGGTCCGGATAGCCACGAAGCGCCCGTCCCCGTTCGGCTCGCCTCCCCCTGGGGATCATTGCCAGCTTATTGCGAATCCGTCGCAATTGCAAGCGACGGTCTCGAAGGCCCTCGGCAGTCGCGCCTGGCCCCAGATCAGCGGGCGGCGATCTCGGTCGGCTGCGCCGTGAAGCCGTACCGGCTCCCGGCCAGATGCGCGAGGAGGCTCGGATGCGCTGCCCCGACATGGCGCATGACGGCCAGAAGCTCGACCGGCGCGCGGGCGCCCACGGCTATCGCCGCGCCGGGAATCTCGACGAGACTGACGGGGGCCAGGTGGTACGAGGAGAGCGCGCGGGCCCCGAAGACGATGAAGTTGGGTATTTGGTGACGGGGAGCGCGGAACTCGAGTAGCGCCAGACCTTGGGGACTCGGGGTCGCCCGCGAAGTTGTCGCCCGTCCGCTGGCAGGCGAAGCGGCCGTCCGCGACGAGGTCCGCCGCCGTGAGTCCCACCACAGGGGCGGACTCGAAGGTGAGATCGAAGACGTCGTCCGACGACAGGCGCAGGGCCCAGACGGCGCGGGAAAAGGCCGTGAGCTCGGGGTCGGCCGGGATCAGGGAACGGCCCAGGGCCCGCTCGACGGCCCAGGGCCCGCTCGACGGCCCGCAGGACCTCCGAGGAGGGTCCCCATGGGGTGGGTGCAGAGGTACTGGGGTCGGACCCGCGGCCCCCGAGTTGAAGCGCGCCGGTGGCCCCGGCGCCACCCGCAGGCACCGCCGGCTGGCGTTGGCCCTGAAGACGGGGATGTCCGCGACAGAGGGTCCGAACTCCGGCGGAGGGCGCATGGCTTCAGCGGAGGCGCTCGACGACGGCCTCGAGAGATCTGACCGCCTCCTCGTCGCCCAGGACGTCGACCGCCCGCCGCCCCCGACGACGGCCATCGGGAGGACGAGCCACTGGGAGATGCCGGTGCGCGAGTACGAGTAGGCGAGCTGTGATGCCAGCCTGGCGAGGGACCGGAGCCGGTGCATCTCGGCCTCGGCCGGCTCCGCCTCCCCACTCTTCCAGCGGGCGAGGGTCCTCGGTGACACCCCCAGCCATCCCGGCAGGTCGTCACGGGTGGCAGCCACGGCGAAGGCCAGCCACTCCAGTAGATCAGGCGGGGGGAGGGGTGGCCCAAAGTGCCGTCCCTCCCGCGTGATGCAGGGCCTGGGCCGCCCCGTGC
>JBOHUY010000355.1:0-5820 GCA_050735015.1 Candidatus Dormibacterales bacterium
CGCAGCTGGTGGCCGGCCGCCACAACCTCCTGCTGCTGGACGAGCCCACCAACAACCTGGACCCGCCCTCGCGGGAGGCGGTGGGCACGGCCCTCTGCCGCTGGCCGGGCACGATGGTCCTGGTCAGCCACGACGTCGGCTTCGTGGAGGCGCTGAGGCCCCAGCGGGTGCTGGTCATGCCGGAGGCGACGCTGGACTTCTGGAGCGAGGACCTGCTCGACCTGGTGGCTCTCGCCTGAGCCCCGGGCGGCAGCTGCCCGCCCCCCCATGCGAGCCTTGCCCGGCGCCGCGCGGGCCCTGTATGAATGAGGGCATGGGAACCGAGCAGTACCACGAGCCACCTGGGGAGCTCTCGGCGGAGACGAGGACCTTCGCCCGCATGATCGCCTCGCTGACCGAGGAGGCGGAGGCCATCGGCTGGTACGAGCAGCGCCTCGCCCTGGAGACCGACGCCGAGGCCGCCGCCGTCATGCGCAACTCGCAGGAGGAGGAGTTCAAGCACTTCGGCATGGACCTGGAGTTCCTCTTGCGCCGCAAGCCCCGCTGGCGGGCCATCCTGGGCGACATCCTCTTCCGTCCCGGCGACATCGTGGCCCAGGGCGAGCGCGCGGAGGACGACGCTGACCCGGCCCTTGAGCCGATACCTTACGTGATAGTTCTCGCTCCATGTTTCCCGGTTGTAGTAGTCTCATGTAGAACCACAATCATGAGCATGCAGCGAGGGTAGCGCCGATGAGCACGACGGTCGCGGACTTCCTACTGTCCCGGCTCTCCGAGTGGGGGGTGGCAAGGGTGTACGGCTTCCCCGGGGACGGCATCAACGGCATCCTGGGGGCCTTCGAGAGGGGTCCCGGCCAGCCCCGCTTCATCCAGGTCCGCCACGAGGAGATGGCCGCCTTCATGGCCTGCGGCCATGCCAAGTTCTCGGGCGAGCTGGGGGTCTGCATGGCCACCTCCGGCCCCGGCGCCATCCACCTGCTGAACGGCCTCTACGACGCCAAGCTCGACCACCAGCCGGTCCTGGCCATCGTGGGCCAGACCTACGCGCGCTCGATGGGCGGCAGCTTCCAGCAGGAGGTCGACCTGTTGAGCCTCTTCAAGGACGTGGCCGCCTACGTCCAGCAGTGCGACGTCCCCTCCGCTCTCCGCCACATGCTGGACCGGGCCATCAGGATCGCCCGCTCCGAGCGCACGGTGACCTGCCTTGTCCTCCCCGCCGACGTCCAGGACATGGAGGCGGTGCCGGCGCAGCCCCACGCCACCCACACGGTCCACTCCGGGATCGGGTACGAAGAGCCCCGCACCATCCCCCAGCCCCAGGACCTCAGGCGGGCGGCCGACGTGCTCAACGCCGGCCAGAAGGTGGCCATGCTGGTGGGGGCCGGCGCGCTCCACGCCACGGACGAGGTCATCGCCGTCGCCGACACCCTGGGCGCGGGGGTGGCCAAGGCCCTGCTGGGCAAGGCGGCGGTGCCCGATGACGTGCCCTTCTGCACCAACACCATCGGCCTGCTGGGCACCCGTCCCAGCTGGGACATGATGCGGGGCTGCGACACGCTGCTGATGGTCGGCAGCGCCTTCCCATACTCGGAGTTCCTGCCCAAAGAGGGCCAGGCGAGAGGCGTCCAGGTCGACCTCGACGGCCGCATGCAGAGCCTTCGCTACCCCATGGAGGTCCTCCTCACCGGCGACAGCAAGGAGACTCTCAAAGAGCTGCTCCCGCTCCTCAAGCGCCAGCAGGACCGCTCCTGGCAGGAGAAGATCGCCGGGGAGATGGCCGACTGGTGGCGTCTGATGGACGACCGCGGCGAGCCCGCCGCGCACGGGAGTCGCCTTCGCCCCCAGGGCCTCTTCCAGGTCCTCTCGGACCTGCTCCCGGACAACGTCATCCTGAGCAGCGACTCCGGGTCCGCGGCGAACTGGTACGCGCGGCACGTGCGCATCCGCCGGGGGATGAAGGCGAGCCTCTCAGGGAACCTGGCCACCATGGGCCCGGGCGTCCCCTACGCCATCGCGGCCAAGTTCGCCTACCCGGACCGGCCCTCGATCGCCATGGTCGGCGACGGCGCTATGCAGATGCTGGGCATGAACGAGCTGCTGACGGCCGCCAAGTACTACCACGAGTGGCAGGACCCCCGGCTTGTCTTCCTCGTCCTCAACAACGAGGACCTGAACCAGGTCACCTGGGAGCAGCGGGTTCTGGCCGGCGACCCCAAGTACCAGGCCTCCCAGTCCATCCCCTTCCTCGACTTCGCCAAGTTCGCTGAGCTGGTCGGCCTGCGGGGCATCCGGGTCGAGCGCCCGGATGAGATCGAGCCCGCCTGGCGTGAGGCCCTGGCGGCGGACCGGCCGGTCGTGATCGACGCCATCGTCGACCCGAACGAGCCGCCGCTGCCGCCCCACATCACGCTCAGGCAGGCCAGGAACTTCGCGCTCTCCATGGCCCGGGGTGACCCCGACCGGGCTGACGTCGTCCGGGAGTCGATCCGCGAGAAGATCGACGAATTCCTGCCCGGACGTTGAGACGCCCGAGCCGCGGAAGGAGCCGCGCCTCTCAGGCGCACCTCATCGACCACTGGCTTCGCAACATCTCGCACGGGAGGTTCGAGCGCTCCCTGGCCGCCCTGACCGCGGCCAGTGCGATCGTGACCACCGCGGAGGTCTGCGTCGAGCATTACAGGGCCAGCTTCGGCAACCGCTGGATGTGGAGTCCCATCCTGGTCACGCCCCCACTCATCGCGGCGGCGGTGGGGGGCGTGTTCAGCAAGCGCGTGGCCAAGACCTGGCTCCCGCTCACGGCCGCCGTCTACGCGGCGGACGGCCTCCTGGGTCAGTACTTCCACATGCGGGGGGTGGCCAGGCGCCCGGGTGGCTTCGGCCTGCCCACCTACAACCTGGTCATGGGGCCGCCGCCGGCGGCGCCCGGCCTGATGTCGATCGTGGGGGGGATGGGGATCCTGGCGGCCATCCTCAGGCGGGAGGACTGATGGGGGGCGCCAAGGACGCCTCCCACCTGCCCAACCTGCGCCCCGGGCGGCGGCCACCCGACCCCTCCCGGCACCTCCCGCGGCAGCGCCGGGGCGTCACCCCTCAGATGATCGGGAGGTACCCGGACTTCGACGTCCTCTCGCCGGAGGTGACCCGGACCTGGGATGCGGAAACCAAACGGGTGGTCATGGCACGCCTCGAGCCGATGGGGGAGCTCGGCTTCTTCACTCCCGAGGAGGAGCCGGTGGCGCGCGCCTTCACGGACACCGTCACAGCGCAGGACCGCGAGCCCCGGGTGCCTGTCGTGGCCATGGTCGACCGCAAGTACGCGGAGGGACGGCTGGACGGCTACCAGTACGACGGCATGCCCGACGACCGGGAGACCTGGAGGCTCGTGCTGCGCGGGCTCGACGAGACCGCGCGGGCCCGGTTCGGGCGCCGCTTCCACGAGCTTGAGCCGGAGGCGCGCGAGGCCATCTGCGAGGAGATGGCGGCCGGCAGCCTCACGGGGGGCGCCTGGGACCGGCTCGACGTGGCCAGGGCCTGGGCGGTGTGCATGCGGGCGGTCCTGAGCGAGTTCTACTCGCACCCCTGGGCCTGGAACGAGATCGGGTTCGGCGGTCCCGCCTACCCCCGGGGCTACGCGCGCATGGGGGAGGTCTCCATCCGGGAGCCGTTCGAGACGCCGGACCGCATCGGGGTGGACCCCGTTCGCGACCCCGGGAGCGCGCCCGGACGGTGATCCGGGATCTGCTCAAAGGGTCGGCGGGCCCCCGCGACAACGACTCCCGGTTCCTCCTCGACGTGCACCGCCGCGGCCTCCCCGGCCGCGAGACCATGGCGCGGCGCGCTCCCGCCGAGGAGGTGGACCTCTGCATCGTGAGGGCGGGCGCGGGCGGGTCGACGCTGGCCCAGCGCCTGGCCCGCAGGGGCTGGCGGATCGTGGTCCTGGAGGCAGGACCCTTCTGGGACCCCGACCGCGACTGGGTCAGCGACGAGGCCGGCGCGCACAAGCTCTACTGGACCGAGAAGCGGATCATCGGCGGCCAGAACCCCGTCGAGCTGGGCAAGAACAACAGCGGGCGCGGGGTGGGGGGCTCCATGATCCACTTCGCGGGCTACGCCCCGCGCTTTCACCCCTCGGACTTCATGACCCGGACTTTGGACGGCGTGGGGGAGGACTGGCCCATCTCCTACGCGGACCTCAAGCCCCACTACGAGCGCGTGGAGGCCGAGCTCCCGGTGGCCGGCCAGAGATGGCCGTGGGGGGACCCCCACGGCTACCCCTTCTCGCCCCACCCCGTCAGCAAGCAGGCACTCGTGGCCTGGCGCGGGGCCCTCAAGCTGGGCGTCCAGATGCGGGCCGGGCCGGTGGCGATCGTGAACGGCACCTTCGGCAACCGGCCCCACTGCATCTATCGCGGCTTCTGTCTGCAGGGCTGCAAGGTCAACGCCAAGGCCAGCCCCCTGGTGACCCACCTGCCCGACGCCCTCGCCCACGGGGTCGAGGTCCGCGCCCACAGCATGGCCGTCCGCATCCCCCTCGACGGCGCCGGGCGGGCGAAGGGCGTCGAATACCTGGACCTCCAGGACGGCACGGCGCACCTCCAGGTGGCCTCGGTGGTCGCCGTGGCCGGGTACTCGATCGAGACCCCGCGGCTGCTGCTCAACTCCGCGCAACGGGGCTTCCAGAACGGGCTCTGCAACAACGAGGACCAGGTCGGGCGCTACGTCATGGTCCAGGGCGCGCCCCAGGTCGGGGGCCGCTTCCCCGACGAGCTGAGGATGTACAAGGCGCCCCCCCCCGAGGTCTCCTCCGAGCAGTTCTACGAGACGGATCCGGGGCGCGGCTTCGCGCGTGGCTACAGCGTGCAGACGGTGGCCCCGCTCCCCATCGGCTGGGCGGAGCACGTCCTCGCCGACGGGCATTGGGGCAGGGCTCTCCGAGAGTACATGCGCGACTACAACCACTTGGCCACGCTGGGGGTCCTGAACGAGCTCTTACCCCAGCCCGGCAACCGCGTCACCCTGGCCGAGGAGAAGGACCAAAGGGGGGTCCCGGTCGCCCGCATGGACTATTCGCTGTGCGAGAACGACAGGCTCAACATCGAGCACTCGACGCGGCTCATGCGTGACATCTGGAAGGAGGCCGGGGCCCAGGACACCCTCACCATCAAGCGCTTCGCCCATCTCGTGGGGGGCTGCCGGATGGGCACGTCGTCGGCCGACAGCGTCGTCGACGCCGACCACCGGGCCTGGGCCGTGCCCAACCTCTTCATCGCGGACGGGAGCGTCCTGCCCACGCAGGGCAGTGCCAATCCGGCGCTCACCATCATGGCCCTGGCCTCGCGCCTGGCGGACCGCATGGGCGCCCCCGGCGCGGATAGCGCCTCGCGCCGCCACCTGGGGAATCACCGCCGGGCCTCCCGCTGAGCCGACGGAGATCGAGACCCCTCACCCCATCATGCGGGAGCCAGGCTCAGAGCGGATTCTCCCAGTCGAGCTCCCGGAACCGGGCGAAGTCGGTGTCGCTGGAGCAGAGGCGGTGCCCGTGCTCGATCGACAGGGCGGCCAGGTGGGCGTCGCCTGGACGGCACGACCTGGCCTGTCCGATCCTCGAGATCCCGAGAGACAGAGGGCTCCGCTGATGTAAGCGGCGGCGCCATTCTGTGGGTTGTTCCACGACCTACAGAGGAGGCGCCCAGAGGAGGCGCCGCCACCAGACTCTGATCAGCTTCGGCCACCCCTGCCCGGTCAGCGACCTGTTCGGGACCCGCGGCCGCCGGCTGCTGGAGACGATGGCTCTGCCCGAGCTCTGGCACGGTACCGTCG
>JBOHUY010000356.1:0-13075 GCA_050735015.1 Candidatus Dormibacterales bacterium
CTCCTGGCCGCCACCTGCGGGCCAGGCGCCGCCGCCCGCGCCGGCCGGGGGCCGGTGGACGTCCTCTACGCGGGCTCCTTGGTGAACCTCATGGAGCGCGCCCTGGGCCCCGCCTTCGAGAGGGCCACCGGATACCAGTTCACGGGCTTCGGCGCCGGCTCCAAGGACCTGGCCGCCGCCATCAAGGGTGGGGTCCGCCGCGCCGACGTCTTCGTCAGCGCGGCGCCCTCGGTCGACGCCGGCCTGGAGGGCGCCGCCAACGGGGACTGGGTGAGCTGGGACGCGAGCTTCGCGCGCTCGGGGCTGGTCCTCGGGTACAACCCTCACAGCCGGTTCGCATCCCAGCTCCGGAGCCGGCCCTGGTACGAGGTCGTGGGCGAGCCGGGCTTCCTTTTGGGCCGGACCGACCCCGCCACCGACCCCAAGGGCGCCCTCTCTGTGAAGGCCCTGACGAGCGCCCCCCGGAGCGGCGGCTCGGGCCGGCTGGAGGAGATCGCCCGCAGCCCGTCGGACGTCTTCCCCGAGCAGACGCTGGTGGGCAGGTTGCAGGCGGGGCAGCTCGACGCCGGATTCTTTTACACGGTCGAGGCGCGCGAGGCGGGCATCCCCGCCCTTTCTTTGGCCCCCGTCGACCTGGGCGCCACTTTCACGGTCACCGTCGTCCGCGGGGCCCCCCACGAGGCGGGCGCGGTCGCCTTCGTCCGCTACCTCCTGGGTGCGGCGGGACGGCGGCTGCTGACCGCGCACGGCCTCGCCCTCATCACGCCTCCGGCGGTGAGTGGGGGCCCGGTGCCCTCCCCGCTCGCCCAGGTCCTCCCCCGGCCGTGACCGCGAGGGCCGCCCGCAGCCCGCTGACCTGGCTGGCCGCCCTCCTCGCCCTCTACCTCGTGGTCCCCGTGGCCGGGCTGCTGGTGCGCCTGGGCAGCCAGCCGAGGGGCACGGGCCTGGGGGCGCCGGGGCTCGCCTCCGCCCTGGGGGTCTCCCTCCTCACCGCCAGCGTCAGCACCTTTCTGATAGGGCTCTTCGGCATCCCGCTCGCCTACCTCCTGGCCCGCTCGCGCGGGCGCCTGGCCGGGCTCGTCGGGATGGCCGTGCAGCTCCCCCTCGCCCTGCCCCCCCTCATGAGCGGGATCCTCCTCATCTACGTGGTCGGCCCTTACACGCCCCTGGGCGGGACCCTGGGGCTGACCGAGAGCCTGGCCGGGATCGTGATCGCGCAGACCTTCGTGGCCTCTCCCTTCCTGATCGTGGCCGCCCGGAGCGCCTTCGCGGCCGTCGACCCCCGCCTCACCGACGTGGCGGCGACGCTGGGCCTGGGCGACCTCTCCCGCTTCGCGGAGGTCAGCCTCCCGATCGCGGCGGCCGCCATCCGGGCCGGCCTCCTGCTGGCCTGGCTGAGGGCCTTCGGCGAGTTCGGGGCCACCGTCATCCTGGCCTACCACCCCTACTCCCTGCCCGTCTTCACCTACGTGCAGTTCAGCGGCTCGGGCCTCTCCCAGACGACCGCCCCCACCGTCCTGGCCGTGCTCGCCGCCTTCTGCGTGCTCGGCCTCTCGAGCTGGCAGCCGCGCCGCCGCCGACGCCTCGCCGGCGCGCTCCCGGCGCCCGGCTCCGTCGACCCCCGCCCGCCTGCCCCCATCAGCTTCCGCATCGACCAGCGCCTGGGGGAGTTCCACCTGCAGCTGGCGCACGCGGGCGCGCACGGCCGGCTCGCCATCCTGGGCCCCTCGGGGTCGGGCAAGACCACCACCCTGCGCGCGCTGGCGGGCCTGCTGGAACCTGGTGCGCAGGAGTTCAAGGTGGGCGCCCGCTCGCTGGCCGAGGTGGCAGCGGAGGAGCGCCGCAGCGGGTACGTGCCCCAGGAGTCGAGCCTTTTCCCCCACCTGACGGTCTGGAGGCAGATCCTGTTCGGGCGGGGGGCGCGCGGCGAGCTCGCCTCCCACTGGCTCGGCCGCCTGCGGCTGGGGGGGCTGGAGGACAGGCGCCCCGACCAGCTCTCGGGTGGCCAGCGGCAGCGCGTGGCCCTGGCGCGGGCGCTGGCCCGCGACCCCGACGTCCTCCTCCTCGATGAACCCTTCTCCTCCCTCGACACGCCGGTGCGGGCCGAGTTGCGGCGAGAGCTCCGAAGGCTCCAGCTGGAGACGGGCGTCGCCAGCGTGCTGGTCACGCACGACCCCGAGGAGGCGGCCCTGCTCGCCGACGAGCTGCTCGTCATCGAAAGGGGGCTCCTCCTGCAGGCGGGGACGGCCGCCGAGGTCTTCGCTCGGCCCGCGTCGCCCCGCGTGGCGCTTTTGCTCGGCATCCCCAACCTCAACTCCGGGCGCATGCTGGGCCCGTCCCGGCTGAGGGCGGACGGCGTGGATCTGGAGGTGGCGGGGTCGGGCGCCCGGGCCGGGGACGAGGTCAGGTGGTGCGTACCCGCCGAGCGCCTGTCTCCGGCCCCCGGGGGAGCCTACCGGGCGCGCGTGCTGGACGTGGCCGACGTCGGCGGAGCGCTCGAGGTGACCCTGAGGCTGGGCGGCATCGAGCTCCTCGCCCGGACCTCGCGGCGCGACGGTCTCGAGGCAGGCTCGGAGTGCCGGCTCGACATCCCCCCCGACGCCGTCAGCGTGTGGCCGGCGGAGGGGGGGCCGGGCGAAGATGCGACGATCGCGGATGTGCACGAGTGGCGGGGGTGAGCCGCCTCGAGAAGGAGGACGCCATGGAGATCAGCGCGCGCAACCAGCTGCGGGGCCGCGTCGTCGGGGTGAAATCCGGCGCCGTCATGGCCGAGGTGACGGTGGAGGTGGAGCCGGGCACGGTGGTGGCCGCCATCACCGACGGCTCCCGGGCACGCCTGGACCTGGCGGAGGGGGACCAGGTCGTGGTCATCATCAAGGCCACCGAGGTGCTGATCGGGAAGTAGGGAGGGGGGCGATCAGCCGGCGGCGCGCCTCCGCAGGATGAGGGCGACGGCCGACCAGAGCAGCCAGGCCAGGTAGAGGGCCACGATGCCGGCCGCCACGACCAAGCCCCAGAGCGGCTCCCCGGCGCGCACCAGGAGGACGTAGTCGGCGCCCACCACCACGGCCACGCAGGCGGCGGAGAGGACCGCCCAGGCGGCGGTCAGGACCCGGCGGCGGAGGGCGCCCACAAGCTGCCTGGCCGCGATCTCGACGGCGATCCAACCCATGGTCACCCCCAGCGCGACCCAGGCCAGGGGGGGCATGCCCCTCACCCGGGGCCTGGCGTCGCTCCGGGCGGGCCCTCGACGGCGGGCCGGCGCTCACCCAGGACTGTCTGGCTGTCCAGGACCCGGCACTCGCGCACGTCCACGAGGCTCAGGCCCATGCCTGACACGACCTCCCCGCTGAGCAGGAGTGCCACCTGGCGGCTGTCCGCGAGCGCCGCCTCGTCCTCGAAGAGGGTGACGGCCCAGCCGCCGTCTCCCTCGCGGTCGATCAGCCACAGCACCCCCCGGCAGCCGGCCATGGAGGTGAGCGCGCCCATGACCTTGACGGCGGCCTCCTCGAGCTGACCCGGCGCCACCGAGGCGGTGCCCTGGACGTGCGTCAACCTTGCGAACATGCTCTGCCTCCGAACTGGAGCCCCTCGGCCGTCAAGCCTACGCTCCCGGGCCCGCCTCCAAAAGCGCCTCGACGGCCGCCGGCGAGGGGCGTCGGCGGGCGTGGCCGTACGCGGGGCCGGAACGCGGAGCCGACCGGGACCGTTAGTGTGGCATGCGTTCCAAGAGGGGCTCGGGGTGGGCGCTGACGCTGGCCGCCGCGCTGGCGGTGGCCGCCTGCGCGCCGCAGACCTTGAGGGTCGCCGGACGGCAGGCCGTCCTCCCCAGTCTCCCGGCCGCCGCGCCAGTGGCCGCCACCCCCCCGGTCCCCCCCTCGCCCTCTGTCCGCCCCTCGCCCCCGAGCGTCCTGGGGCCGGGCGGGCTGACGCTGGGCCAGGAGGTGGGGGCGGTCATCATGGCCGGCTTCGAGGGCCCCCCCACCCCGGCCCTGCTGGCCGACTGGCGCAGCCACCAGTTCGGGGGCCTGCTCGTCATCAGCGGCAACGGCAACGGGCCGCCCGCCTCGCTGGGCTCGGTGATCGCGGCCGTAAGGGGCGTCATGCGGGGCCGCCTGATCGCCGCCACAGACCAGGAGGGTGGCGGCGTCTGCACGCTGCCCGGCCCCGCCGCCTGCGCCTCCTGGGCCTACCAGGCGGGCGCCGGGGGGCCCACCGCCGTCGCCGCCCAGGTCCACCTCATGGCCTGCGCCCTGCGGCGCGCCGGCTTCGACGAGGATCTGGGCCCGGTCGCCGACGTGTGGGACTCGGTCCATCCCTTCATGGCCTACCGCAGCTACGGGGCCTCGCCGGCGGCGGTGGCCGCCGACGTGGCCGCGGCGGTGGGCGCCATCCACGCCTGCGGCCTGCTCTCGGCGGCCAAGCACTTCCCGGGCGAGGGCGCCGCCGCGGGCGACCCCCACCTGACCGCGGCCATCTCCCAGGAATCGGCCGCCACCATCTCGGCGCGCGATTGGGCGCCCTTCCGCGCCGCCGTGGGCGCGGGGGTGGACATGGTCATGGTCGGCCACGTGCTCGCCCCCGCCCTGGACCCCTCCAGCCCGGGCAGCGTCTCCCCGGTCGTGATCTCCGATCTGAGGGGCCTGGGCTTTCACGGGGTCGTCATCTCCGACGACCTTCAGATGGCGGCCATCCGGAGCCGCTACACGCTGCCCCAGGCCGTGCTGCGCTTCCTGGAGAGCGGGGGCGACATGGCCATGGTCGCGCACAACCTCTCCGACGCCGACGCCGCCTACCAGGCCGTCATGCAGGCGGTCCTGAGCGGGGCCTACCCGCGCGCCCGCCTGGACGCCTCCGTGGCCAGGATCCTGGCCCTGCGCGCCGCCTGAGCCCGGGCCCGGTCATTCCGGGTAGACGGGCGTCCGCCATTCCTGGAACTCCGGGCTGACGCCGCGGGCGACGTCCAGGTAGGCGATCTGGAGGCGCCTTGTCAGCTCCCCCGGCACACCCTCCCCGATCAGGCGCCCGTCGACCCTGGTGACGGCCGCCACCTGCACGCCCGTCCCGCACAGGAAGGCCTCGTCGGAGTCGAAGATCTCGCTGCGGTCCACGCTCCGCACGAGGCTCGGGACACCCATGGAGGCGGCCAGCTGGAGGATGGAGAGGCGCGTGACGCCGACCAGGACGTCGTCGGTCTCGGGCGGGGTGACCAGGGTCCCGGAGCGGACCAGGAAGAGGTTCGCACTGCTGGCCTCCGCCACGTGCCCCTCGGAGGTCAGCATGAGGGCCTCGTCGAAGCCCTGGGTGCGGGCCTCGTCGGAGGCGAGGGCGGCGTTGACGTAGGCGCCCGTGGGCTTGGCGCGCGCGGGGATGGCGTTGTCCTCGATCCGGCGCCAGGCGGAGACGGTGAGCTCGAGCCCCCTGTCCAGGGCCAGGTACTCGCCCATGGGGATGGTGTACGCGCAGAAGCGGGTGGCGAGCCCGGTCAGCGCCACCTTGATGGTCGCCTCCGCCTTGTACACCAGGGGGCGGACGTAGGCGTCCTGGCGGTAGCCGTTGCGGGCCAGGAGCTCGACCAGGATCCCCTCCAGGGTGGCGGGGTCCTCGGCCAGGTCCAGCTTCAGGATGCGCGCCGAGGCGGCCAGGCGGAGCACGTGCTCTTTGAGCCGGAGCGCGTAGAGCTGGCCCCGCTCCTGGTTCCAGTAGGCGCGGACGCCCTCGAAGCAGCCCGTCCCATAGTTGAAGGCGTGCGTGGTGATGGGTATGCGGGCCTCGGCGAGAGGCACGAAGGCCCCCTCGAAGTAGGCCACGCCACCCGGCCCGGGGCCGGTCTCCGGCACGGCGGCGGCCGTCATCAGGACCTTGGGCCGGCGCCGGTCGGCGTCTGCGCACCAAGCCCGGCCCGAGGATTTTGTGCCTCGACCACTAGGGGGCCCGGCAGCCGGCGTGTAGCTTGGGGCGATATGGTTCCAGCCTGCGTGCGCACGAGGCCAGGGTTCGCCCCCGCGGGTGCGTCGCCGCTCGGGATCGAGATCTCGCTAGCCATTCCGGGCCGGGCGGGGCCTCCAGTCCCCTAGCAGGCTGGAGGGGCCCCGCTCTCGCCGAGAGCGGGGCCCTTTTTCTTTCGAGGCCAAGACCGCGACCCACCAGGAGGTGCCCGACGTGAACGTCGCAGAGAAGACGGCTCTGGAGGAGCTGCGCCGGCGGTTCCCCGAGATGGACGAGGCCGCGCGCATGCGGACGCTGGCGCACGTGGCCGGGGGCGCCGACATCGAGGAGGCGGTCGCCGTCGAGACCGTGCTGCGGGAGATGCTGGGCGCGTACAACCCCTGACCCCAGGGTCTCACGCGCCCGCCTTGGGGGCCCCACCGGGCGGGTAGACGCCGAAAAGGCGCATCTCGGCCGATCTCCCCGACAGCTCCGCCACCGCAGCCCGGGCCACGCGCGGGTCGCCGACCTCGAAGTCCAGGTAGAAGAGGTAGTTGAAAGGGCGCTCGGGGACGGGGCGCGAGTCCAGCCGGGTGAGGTTGACGCCTCGCCTCGAGAAGGGCTCCAGGGCGGCGGCCAGGCTCCCGGGCACGTGGGGGGCCGCGAAGGCGAGCGCCCCCTTCCAGCCCGCCGCCGCCTCCGGGGGCCAGTCCCGCCCCCCCTTCTCCTCGGCACTCCGGCACCGCAGGACCAGAAAGCGCGTCTGGTTGGAGGGCTGGTCCTGGATGTCCTCGGCCAGGATCTGGAGCCCGTAGTGGGCGGCGGCGGTGCGGCTGGCGATGGCGGCCGCGCCCTCGGGCCCCGACTCGGCCACCCAGCGCGCCGCCCCGGCGGTGTCGTAGAAGGGCCGGGCCTCGATACCGCGCGCCTCCAGCCAGCGCCGGCACTGCCCCAGGGCCTGGGGGTGGCTGACGGCGCTCGAGACGGGCCCCGGCCGGCCCAGGAGGCAGTGCCGCACGGGGTGGGCGTACTCGGCCACGACCTCCACGCCCCGCCGCTCCCAGAGGAGGTCGTTCACCTCCTGGACGATGCCCGCCAGGCTGTTCTCGACGGGCACCACGGCGCGCGCCGCGGCCCCCTCCAGCACGGCCGCGAAGACGTCCGAGAAGGTGCGCTGCCCGGCCGGCACATCCCCCGGGAACAGCACGCAGACGGCCTCCTCCGAGTAGGCGCCCGGCTCGCCCTGGTATGCGATCTTGAGGCTCAGGTCCTCACCGGGAGTCCGGCCACGATGGAGCGGAGGTCCTCGTCGGTGACCTCTTTGCGGAGGTCGGCCAGCTCCAGGAAGCGGTCCCAGGCGGCCTGCGCGAAGGACTCCGGGACGCCCAGGCCGAGGGCCTCCAGCCGGAAGCGGAAGGCGTGCCGGCCCGAGCGCGCGGTGAGCACGATGCGGGAGCTGTCGAGGCCGACCTCCTCCGGGCGCATGATCTCGTAGTTGAGCCGGTCCTTGAGGACGCCGTCCTGGTGGATGCCGGAGGCGTGCGCGAAGGCGTTGCTGCCCACGATGGCCTTGTTGGGCTGGACCGGGATGCCGGTCAGGTCCGAGACCAGGCGCGAGGCGGAGGCCAGCTCCGTGGTCTCCACGGCCGTCTCGAGCCCGAGGTCCGACTGCCTCACCTTGAGGAGCATGACGACCTCCTCCAGGGAGGTGTTGCCGGCGCGCTCGCCGATGCCGTTGACTGTGCACTCGACGCGGCGGGCGCCGGCGGCGAGCGCGGCCACGCTGTTGGCGGTGGCGAGCCCCAAGTCGTTGTGGCAGTGCACCGAGAAAAGGCCCCGCTCCGGGTGGCGCACGTTGTCCAGGACATGGCGGACGAGGGCGGCGAACTCCTGGGGCAGGCAGTAGCCGGTGGTGTCGGGGATGTTGATCACGGTCGCCCCGGCGTCCAGCATGGCCTCCACGGTCTCGACCAGGTAGTCGGGGTCGGAGCGCCCGGCGTCCTCGGGCGAGTACTGGACCTGATCGCACAGAGAGCGCGCGTAGGCGACGGCGGCCCGGCCCCGTCGGAGGGTCTCCTCCCGGGTCAGGCCCAGCTTGCGCTGGATGTGGATGTCCGAGACCGAGAGGACGATGTGGATCTGCGGGCGCTCGGCCTCGCGGATGCTCGCCCAGACGGCGTCGATGTCCTCCGGCACCGCCCGCGCGAGGGCGGTCACGGTCGCCCCCCGCACCTCCCTGGAGATCCGGCGGCAGGCCTCGAGATCGCCCGGGGAGGAGGCCGGGAAGCCGGCCTCGACGACGTCGACGCCCAGCTTCTCCAGCTGGCGCGCGATGGCGAGCTTGGCGTCCGCGCCCAGCGCCCCCCCGGGCGACTGCTCGCCGTCGCGGAGCGTGGTGTCGAAGATGTAGACGCGGTCTGACGCGATCACGGCTCGACCGGCTCCAGCCAGGTCATCATCGAACGCAGGCCCGCCCCCACCCGCTCGATCTCGTGCTCCGCATCCTGGCTGCGGAGCTCGTTGAAGCGGCCCCGGCCGGTGGCGTTCTCGTCGATCCAGCGCTCGGCGAAGGTGCCGTCCTGGATCTCGCGCAGGACCCGCCGCATCTCCTGCCTCACGTGGCCGTCGACGATGCGGGGGCCGGAGGTGTAGTCGCCGTACTCGGCGGTGTCGGAGACCGAGTGCCTCATGAAGGCGAGGCCGCCGCGGTACATGAGGTCGACGATCAGCTTGAGCTCGTGCAGGCACTCGAAGTAGGCGATCTCGGGCTGGTAGCCGGCCTCGACCAGGGTCTCGAAGCCCGCCTTGACGAGCGAGGTGACCCCCCCGCAGAGGACCGCCTGCTCCCCGAAGAGGTCGGTCTCCGTCTCCTCCTTGAAGGTCGTCTCCAGGACCCCCGCGCGGGCCGCGCCGAGACCTCTCGCGTAGGCCAGAGCGCGCTCTCGCGCGCGCCCCGTCACGTCGGCGTGGACGGCGAGCAGGGCGGGCGTCCCCACCCCGCTCACGAAGGTGCTCCTGACCAGGTGCCCGGGCGCCTTGGGGGCGACCATGGTCACGTCCACCCCTGTCGGCGGGGAGACCTGCCCGTAGTGGATGGAGAAGCCGTGCGCGAACATGAGCATGTCGCCCGGCCGCAGGCCGGACTCGATCTGGCCCCGGTAGAGGGCGCCCTGGCCGGTGTCGGGGGTGAGGACCATGACCACCTGTCCCCAGGCGGCCGCCTCCGGCACCTCCACGACCCGCACGCCGTCCGCCTCCGCCCTCTCCCAGGAGCGGCTGCCCCGGTAGAGGCCGACCTGGACCTCCTCCCCGCTGTCCCTGAGGTTGAGCGCGTGGGCGCGCCCCTGGCTGCCGTACCCGATCACGGCCACGCGCTCGCCCAGGTGGGCCGGGCAGTCGTCTTCGTAGTTGATCCTCATCGGCCTTCAGCCCCTCCTCAACGCCACCGGCCCGGTCCGGGCCAGCGCCCTGATGCCGTGCGGCCGCAGCATCTCGACGAAGGCGTCGATGCGCTCGCTGTCCGCCGCCAGCTCCACGATGACCACGTCGCGCGTCACGTCCACGATGCGGCCGCCCGAGCTCTCCACCGCGCGCAGGAGGGCGGGCCGCCCCTCCGGAGCCGCGGCGACCTTGATCACCGCCAGCTCCCGGCTGACCATGGGTTCGCCCGTCAGGTCGGCCACCTCCAGCACCTCGATGAGCTTGCCCAGCTGCTTGGAGACCTGGTCCGCCTCGGCGTGCCCGGGGTCCACGGTCAGCGTCATGCGCGAGACCCCGGCCGCCTCGGTCCTGCCCACCGAGAGCGCCTGGATGTTGAAGCCCCGGCGCCGGATGAGGCCGCTGACCCGGAAGAGGGCCCCCGGGTGGTCCTCCAGGAGCACGGTCAGGACGCGCGTGCGACCGTGGCCGGCCCCGTTCACCTCAGACGTCATAGGGGTGCTCGACGAAGTCCTGCAGGCCCGCCCCCAGGGGCACGATCGGGTAGACGTTGGCCTCGGGGTCGATGCGGCAGTCGATCAAGAAGGGTCCCCGCGCGGCCCGCGCCCGGTCCAGCGCCGGGCCCACGTCCTCATGCCTGGCGACGCGCGCGGCGGGGATGCCGTAGGCGTCGGCCAGCTTCAGGAAGTCGGGGTGGGAGCTGAGGTCGACCTGGGAGCGGACGCCTCCGTAGAAGTCGTCCTGGAACTGCCGGACCATGCCCAGGGAGAAGTTGTTGAGGAGGACGATGCGGATGGGGACGGCGTGCTCGGCGGCCACCGAGAGCTCCTGGGCGTTCATCACGAAGCCGCCGTCGCCGACCACGCACCAGACCTCCTTGTCGGGCCGCGCCAGCTGGGCGCCGATGGCGGCCGGGAGGGCGAAGCCCATCGTCCCGGCGCCCCCCGAGTTGATGAAGAGGCCGGGGCGGTCGTAGTCCCACCAGAGGGCGGACCAGATCTGGTTGTTGCCGACGTCGGCGACCACGATGGCCTCGCTGCGGCAGCGCTCGTACATCTGGACGAGGACGTCCTGGGGCTGCAGGTGCCCGTTCGAGCGCGTGTACCGGAGCGGGTGCTCCTCGCGCCAGGCGTCGATCTGCGTGATCCAGCCCGCCCGGCGCCCTGGTCCGGCCCCCAGGTGGGAGCGGATGGCGGACAGCGCCAGCTCGGCGTCGGCCACGATCTCGATGTCGGGGCGCACGTTCTTGCCCATCTCGGAGGGGTCGATGTCGACGTGGATGAAGGTCCGGACCCGGGGCGCGAACTCCGAGAGCTTGGCCGTGACGCGGTCGTCGACGCGCATCCCGACCATGAGCAGAAGATCCGCCTCCTGCACGGCCTTGAGGCACCAGCCGGTCCCCATGAAGCCCGTCATGTGGAGGGAGAGGGGGTGGCGGACCGGGAAGGCGCCCACGCCCAGGAGGGTGGTGCCGACCGGTGTCCCCGAGCTCTCGGCCAGATCCCGCAGGGCCTCCTCGGCGTGGGCGAGGATGACCCCGTGCCCGGCCAGGATGACGGGCCGCTCGGCCGCCTCCAGGGCCGCGGCCGCCCGCGCCGCCATGGAGAGGTCGAGGTCGGTGGCCGGCCTGTAGCCGGGCAGCCGCACCTGGGGGGCGCGTTCAGGCGCCTCCGCCTCCGCCATCTGGGCGTCCTTGCAGACGTCGATGAGTACGGGCCCGGGGCGTCCCGTGGTGGCGATGTAAAAGGCCTCCCGGAAGACGCGGGGGATCTGGGCAGGGTCGGTGACCATGTAGCTGTGCTTGGTGATGGGCGTGGTGCAGCCGATCACGTCCGACTCCTGGAAGGCGTCCCGGCCCACCACCGTGCTGGCCACCTGGCCGGTCACGGCGATCAGGGGCACCGAGTCCATGTAGGCGGTGCAAAGCCCCGTGACCAGGTTCAAGGCGCCCGGCCCCGAGGTGGCGAAGCAGACCCCCGGCCGCCCGCTGGCACGCGCGTAGCCGTCGGCCATGTGGGCGGCGCCCTGCTCGTGCCGGACGAGCACGTGGCGCAGGCGGGGGTGCTGGGGAAGCCTCTGGTAGATGGGCAGGTTGGCCCCCCCCGGGTAGCCGAAGATGACTTGGACCCCCTCCCGCTCGAGCGCCTCCAGTATCAGGTCCGCTCCCGTCACGCTTGCACCTCTCAGGAAAAAGAAAGCCCCCGCCCTGGTTCGGAGCGGGGGCTTCCGGGATGAGGATTGACTCTAGCTCTCGATCCTCGCGCGGCGCCCCGCCCGTAGGCCGAGCTCGACGAGCTCCAAAAGGCCGAGGGGGCGTACGGGGCGCAGGCTCTGCATCAGGCGTCGAATCCTAGCCACCGCCCTTCGGAGCCGAATAGTGTTCGAGCCACAAAAGGGCCGCCGCTCGTTTGGTGGGCGCCCGTAGAACCCGCCGCCGCCGCTCGGATAGATTGGGGAGCCCGATGGCGCCATCCAACCCGGCCCGGACGCTCGTCCAAAAGCTCTGGGAGCGCCACCTGGTGACCTCGCTGGAGGGCGGCTCGGACCTCCTCTACGTGGACCTCCACCTGGTCCACGAGGTGACCTCCCCCCAGGCCTTCGAGTCCCTCCGCCTGGCCGGCCGCCGTGTCCGCCGCCCGGGCCTGACCGTCGCCACCATGGACCACAACGTGCCCACCCTGGGCGGCCCGCAAAAGGCCGACGAGGTCTCCCGGCGCCAGATGGAGGCACTCGCCTCCAACTGCGAGCGCGAAGGCGTCCGCCTCTACAGGATGGGCAGCCGCCGGCAGGGCATCGTGCACGTGATCGGGCCCGAGCTGGGCCTCACGCGGCCCGGCCTCCTGATCGTCTGCGGCGACTCCCACACCTCCACGCACGGCGCCTTCGGCAACCTCGCCTTCGGGATCGGGACCTCCGAGGTCGAGCACGTCCTGGCCACCCAGTGCATCGTCCAGAGGCCCCCCCTGGACATGGCCGTCAACGTGACCGGCGAGCTGCCCCTGGGGGTGACGGCCAAGGACGTGGTCCTCTCCCTGATCGCCCGGATGGGGGTGGACGGCGGCCGCGGGCACGCCATCGAGTACCGCGGCCCGACCATCCGTGGCCTCTCCATGGAGGGGCGCATGACGATCTGCAACATGAGCATCGAGGGGGGCGCCCGGCTGGGCCTGGTGGCGCCCGACGAGACCACCTTCCGGTACCTGGAGGGGCGCCCCTTCGCGCCCCGCGGGCAGGCCTGGGAGCGGGCCCTCGAGGACTGGCGCGGCCTCGCCACCGACCCCGGCGCCTCGTTCGACCGCGAGGTCGACCTGGACGCCGCCCGGCTCTCCCCCTTCGTGACCTGGGGGACCAACCCGGGGCAGGCGGTGCCGGTGGGGGGAAAGGTGCCCGAGCCCCTGGACGAGTCCATGGAGCGGGCGCTCACCTACATGGCCCTCAGGCCCGGCACCGCCATCCAGGACATCGCCATCGACCGCGTCTTCATCGGCTCCTGCACGAACGCCCGCCTGGAGGACCTGAGGGCGGCGGCGGCGGTGGTCAGGGGCAAGAAGGTCAGCCCCGGCGTGCGCGCACTGGTCGTGCCCGGCTCGGCGGGCGTCAAGCGCGCCGCCGAACGCGAGGGCCTGGACGAGGTCTTCAGGAACGCCGGCTTCGAGTGGCGGGGGGCCGGGTGCTCCATGTGCCTGGGCATGAACCCCGACGTCCTGGC
>JBOHUY010000357.1:0-1696 GCA_050735015.1 Candidatus Dormibacterales bacterium
GCCTGGAGGCCTGCCTTGGGGGCGCCGAGGGTCTGGAGGCGGCGCTCCTGCGCCTGCGGCGGCAGGCGGCGGAGGCCCCCGCCGGCGTGCTCGTCCTGACCGACCGCCTGGCCGGCCCCGGCCGCCCGCCCATCCCCATGGCCCTGGCGGTGGGGGCGGTGCACGAGGGCCTGGTCGCCCTCGGCCAGAGGACTCAGAAGGACATCGTGGCCGTGGCCGGCGACGTCGTCGAGGTCCACGACCTGGCCATGCTGATCACGGCCGGAGCCTCGGCCGTACACCCCTACCTGGCCCTGGCCACGGCCATGGAGGCGGCCGAGAGCGCCGCCCAGGGCGAGGACAGCTGCCGGCAGGCGTTCGAGGCCGGCCTGACCAAGGTCATGGCCAAGATGGGCATCTCCACGGTCCAGGGCTACTGCGGAGCCCGCGTCCTGGAGGCCGTCGGGCTGGGCGCCGACGTCATGGCCATGTGCTTCCCGAGCGCCCCCTCGCGGATGGGGGGTGCCTGCCTGGCCGACCTCGAGGCGGGCCTCAGGGCCCGGTCGCGGGAGGCGGCCGCCGCCCCCGACGGCCCCCTGCCCGACCACGGCCGGGTGCGCTTTCGCAGGGCGGGCGAGTGGCACGCGCACAACCCGGTCGCGGTGCGCGCCCTGCAGCGGGCCTCGGCCAGCGGCATGGGCCAGGACTGGGACGAGTACCGGAGCTTGGCGGCCGCCCCCACCCCCGTCTCCATCCGGGACCTGCTCGCCATCCGCGCCGGCCGCCCGGTCCCCCTCCCCGAGGTGGAGCCGGCGGCCGCCATCGTGACCAGGTTCGTGGCCACGGCCATGTCCCTGGGCTCGCTCTCGCCGGAGGCGCACCAGGCCCTGGCCCTGGCCATGAACCGGATCGGGGCCCGCTCCAACTCGGGTGAGGGCGGGGAGGACCCCGAGCTCTACGGCGCCCCCGAGCGCCGCGACAGCAAGGTCAAGCAGGTCGCCTCCGCCCGCTTCGGTGTCACGCGCGACTACCTCAGGCGGGCGGAGGAGATCGAGATCAAGATCGCGCAGGGGTCCAAGCCGGGGGAGGGCGGCCAGCTGCCCGGGGCCAAGGTCACCGAGCTCATCGCCCGGCTCCGGCACGCCCAGCCCGGCACCCAGCTCATCTCGCCCCCGCCCCACCACGACATCTACTCGATCGAGGACCTGGCCCAGCTCATCCACGACCTCAAGGCCGCCAACCCGGCCGCCCGGGTGGGCGTGAAGCTGGTGGCCGAGTCAGGCGTCGGCACGATCGCGGCCGGGGTGGCCAAGGCGGGCGCCGACTACATCCTCATCAGCGGCCACGAGGGGGGCACGGGGGCCTCGCCGCTGGGCTCCATCAAGAACGCCGGGGTGCCCTGGGAGATCGGGCTGGCGGAGGCGCAGCGGGTGCTGGCGGCGAGCCGCTTCCGGGACCGCGTGCGGCTGCGCGTGGACGGCGGCCTGAGGACGGGCCGGGACGTGGTCGTGGCCGCCCTCCTGGGAGCGGAGGAGTTCGGCTTCGGGACCTCGCTCCTGGTCGCGCTGGGCTGCGACATGGCCCGCCAGTGCCACCTCAACACCTGCCCGACCGGCATTGCCACGCAGGACGCGGAGCTGCGGGCCAAGTTCGCGGGCACGACCG
This sequence comes from Candidatus Dormibacterales bacterium, assembly GCA_050735015.1. GTDB lineage: Bacteria > Chloroflexota > Dormibacteria > Dormibacterales > Dormibacteraceae > JBOHUX01. The sequence continues at coordinate 1,645 of JBOHUY010000357.1, forward strand.
AGATGGTGATTAACTTCTTCACGTTCCTCGCGGTGGAGATCCGTGAGATCCT
>JBOHUY010000358.1:0-2053 GCA_050735015.1 Candidatus Dormibacterales bacterium
GTCCAGGACCTGCCCCGCCAGGGTGGCCGGCTCGGGCGCGCCGCCGGCCGGGCGGTAACCGAGGCCGGAGAAGGCGGCCAGGAGCTCGGCCGAGCTGGACCCCGCGTCGCGGAGCAGGTGGTCGTTGAACTCGCACATGACCAGGGGACGGAAGGCGGCCAGCGTCTTTGTGGCGCCCTCCAGGAGGCGGGGCTCGCACCCCTCGACGTCGATCTTCACGAAGGAGAGCCGACCGGGGCTCCCCCGCTCGGCGACGAGGTCGTCGAGCCGCCAGGTCCGGGTCGGAAAGCGGTCGCCTATGTCCCAGCTCTTGGTGAAGGAGGCCCAGCCGCTGCTGCCGTCCACCGGGAGCCCGATCTCAGCCTCGCCGGTGGAGTCGGAGAGGCCGCCCTCCAGCACCTCCAGCTGGGAGAGCCGGTTGCGGCCGGCGAGCTCGGTCAGACGCGCGATGTTTCTGGGCACGGGCACGATGGCCCACACGTGACCGCCCGCGCCCACCCGGCGGCAGAGCTGGGCCGTCACGATCCCGACGTTGGCCCCGGCGTCGATGACCCAGTCGCCCGGGGCGACAGCCGCCAGGACCAGGTCGGGGAGCCTGCCCAGGCCGAGGAAGGCCTCCAGCTCCTGGTGGTCTTTGAGGTCGGCCCGGCGCTCGAACCCGCAGGCGTCGGTGTACCCGAGCGGCGAGGACCCGAGGCGCGATGCGAGGTTCCTGACCGCGCGGCCCGAGGCCCGGGCGAGCAGGGAGGCCGGGGGGCTCGAGTACCGAAGGCGCCGGGAGACCCGTCCCAGGAGGCCGGCCGAGCCCAGATCAAGGACCGCTCCCCAGAAGGCCCCCCGGCGCCGTACTGGCCAGCGCCCGGGCGCCCAGCGGCACCAGGAGGACGGCCGGGAACTCCCACAGGATCCCCCGCGCGGGACTGAAGAGGGCGCTGCCGAGCGGGAGGCAGCCGAGCGCCAATGCCAGGAGGGCCTCCGGGCGGGAGGACACCCATCCCACCAGGGCCCTGTCCCGCCGCCGGCTAACCGCCGCCAAGGGCCGTCACCTTCCCCCGAGGAGAGCCGGTTGTAGGTCCGGCCGATTGCCCGGCCTGCTGGCAAGCTGGCGGACGTGCTGGCGGTTGAGGGAGCGCTGGGGCTGAGGTTCCGCGAGGGCGAGGGCTGCGCGCAGAAGTCCGATCGTAAGCCACGGGAGGGCCAATTCGAGGGTCTGGGTGGCCTGGCCGGCGATCGTGAGTGTGGCCGCGAAGGCCGCGAGGAGCTGCACCGCCGTCGAATCGAGCGCCCGCGCCGTCCTGACCACGAGCAGGATGGCGAGCGCCGCGAACACGGCGAGGCCCACGATGCCGGTGTCGTTCAGGATCCGCACCTCGAGGTTGGCCAGCCAGAGTTCCTGGCCGTCGTACTGGTGAAACTCCCCGAAGGAGAGGGTTCCCTCCTCCAGCAGGCGAGGAGGCGGCTGGTCGGCCAACACCTCTTCGATCTGCCAGATGCGGCCCACCACGCTCGTCGTGTCGAGTGAGTTACCGAGCTGGTTCCGCAGATTCTGCGAGGGCAGGGAGAGGAGAGTCGCGAGCCCCAGGTGGAGGTGTTCCGGCAGCGGCGCCGCCCGGGCTTGCGAGACGGCCGGTGCCAGAGGCGGGCGGGCCGACAGGCGACCCGGCAGAGTGCTCGCCGACGTGCTGAGGATGGCCATTGGCGAGAACGTCCGCCGCGATCGGCGTGCGTGAGCCGGACCGGAATAGGAAGCAGCGACGCCCACGGCGATCAACGAGAGGGCGACAGCACCAAGCAGGGCCAGGTTCGATCGTCGCGTCCGGTGCCAGCGTGACAGCCAGCGCTTGCCGAGGCGCAGCGTCGGCACGGCGGCCACGATCAGGATGGCGAGAAGCCAGGCCATGCGACTGAAGCTCGCAACCACCCCCAACCCGCAGACGATCATGCCGAGGTGGCGCCACCGGCCCGGATACGACGTGGGGACGACCACCCAGAGAGCCAGACCGCCCGCACACACGGCTCCGAAGACATCTGGCTCCCAGAGGGTGCCGTAGGC
>JBOHUY010000359.1:0-2793 GCA_050735015.1 Candidatus Dormibacterales bacterium
GTGCCCGCAGCGCTTGGGCATGACCTGGTCCTCGATGTGCGCAGCGGCGACACCGGCGTTCACGTACATCTCCGCGGTCCGCTGGACGTTGAAGATGTTGCCGTAGCCGGCGTCCATGTCCACGATCACGGGCGGGATGTGCAGGTGGCGGGGGGGCACGCCCTTGTCGGGGTCGCCGACGGCCATCGTGAGCTGGAACTTGCGCAGTGCGGAGACCGTGCGCCGGGCGGCGTCGGCGATCTCGACGCTGCTGTAGAGGTCCATGTCGGTGGTGCCCAGGTGCCCGATCGCGTAGGAGTAGCCGCTGAAGTAGACGGCCTCGAGCCCGTGGTACATGACCATCTCGGCCGTGAAGGGGTCGTAGCAGCCGGGGGCGAAGACGTAGGGCCGGGACCCCAGGAGCCGGCGCAGCCGGGTGCTGGTCCGCTGCCCGCGGGTCGCGGGCACCATGTGGCCCTCGGGCAGAAGCGGGCTCTCGATCAGCTCGGCGTCCATCAGGATCCCTCCCCTCTACGGCTCACTCGTTCTCGTGGTCGCGCTCGCATGGTTCCGGGCAGCTGCACGCCGCCACCTCCGCGGTCGAAGGGACGGGGTCCCCCTGTCGCGAGCGCCATGGTGACGCCAACGCTATCAAGATCGGTGATATCTGTCCAATCGATACACTCGATGGTGGACATTGATCGATCCTATGGGGTGCGCCGCCTCAGCGGGGCACGATCTCCCGGGCGTGCCCCAAAAGCTCCAGGAAGGCTGCGATGACGACGGATCCGGCCGAGCCTCGCCGGCGCATGGCAACGACGGGGCGGCGGACGGGGACCCCGTCGGCGATGGGGAGCTGCCGAAGGGTCCCCTGGGCCATCTCCCGGGCAACGGCAGTGCGGGGCAGCAGCGCCACGCCCAGGCGCCGCTCGACCATCTTCTTGGCGGCCTCGATGCTGTCCAGCTCCATGACCAGCCGGGGCGTCACGCCGGCGCCCAGGAAGAGGGCCTGGGTCAGCTCGTAGTAGCTGGAAGTGCGGTCGAAGAGGACCATCTTCTCCCCGTCCAGGTCCGCCATCCGCAGCGCCCGCTTGCGCGTGAATGGGTGGTCGGGAGGTACTACGAGGACGAGCTCCTCCTCGTAGAAGGCGATCAGCTCGATGTCGGGGTGACGCATGGCGCGGCCCAGGCCGACCTGGGCCTCCTCCCGGAGGACCATCTGGAGCACTTCTTCGGAGTGGCCGGTGCGGACGGCCACGTCGACCCCGGGATGGGAGGAGGTGAAACGCTCCAGGAGCGCGGGCAGAAGGTAGGTGCTGATGGCGGGCGCGGTGGCCAGCACGAGGTGGCCGTTGGTCCCCGCGTGGGCGTCGCGGAGCGCCTCCCGGCCCTCTTTGAGGGTGCGCGCCGCCCGCTCGGCGTAGGGCAGAAAGGCCCGCCCCGCGTCGGTCAGCCTCATGCCGTGGCGGGTCCTCGTGAAGAGCGGCTCCCCCAGCTCGCGCTCGAGCGCGTGGAGCCGGGCCGTGAGCGTCGGCTGGGTCACGTAGAGTGCCTCGGCCGCGCGGGAAACGTTCCCGCGCCGGGCCACTTCCAGGAATCCCTCCACCTGCGCTAAAAGCACCGCTTCCCCCAGTTACGAAAAGATCACCACGGGACAGGGAGGGACCAACGATAACGTCCATGCCGGGCGGGGTAAAGACGCCCGCGCGCATCGGTTGGGGCGGGGCGGGCTGGCGAGGCCGCCCGCCCCCACTCCCGAAGGCGGATGGTGCTGAGGAACGCCGCGGGCGCCTACCCCTCCTCCTTCCCCGCCTCCTCACCGGCGCGCCTGGCGATCTCGTTGACGACCCCGGGGTCAGCCAGCGTGGTGGTGTCACCCAGCTGGCGCTGCTCCGCCACGTCCTTGAGGAGCCTGCGCATGATCTTGCCGGAGCGCGTCTTGGGCAGCTCGGGCGTGAACACGATGTTGGCCGGAGAGGCGATCTTGCCGATCTTCCTGGCCACGTGCTCGCGGAGCTCCGCGATCATCCCCGGCGAGCCGTCGCCTCCTCCCTTGAGGGTCACATAGGCCACGATGGCCTGGCCCGTCTGGGCGTCCGCCCGGCCGCAGACGGCCGCCTCGGCGACCATCTTGTGATCCACGAGCGCGCTCTCCACCTCGATGGTGGAGAGCCGGTGCCCGGCGACGTTGATGACGTCGTCAACCCGGCCCAAGAGCCAGAAATCGCCGTCCTCGTCGACCCGGGCTCCGTCGCCCGCGAAGTACACGCCCGGGAACCGGTCCCAGTACGTCTTCTGGTATCGCTCGGGGTCCCCGAAGATGCCCCTCAACATGGCCGGCCAGGGCCTGCGGAGGACCAGGTAGCCCCCGCCCCCCGGCGGCACCGTCTCGCCCCGCTCGTCGTACACGGCCGCGTCGACTCCCGGGAACGGCTTCGTGGCCGAGCCCGGCTTGAGAGTGCTGGTGCCCGGCAAGGGGGTGATCATGACCATCCCCGTCTCGGTTTGCCACCAGGTGTCGACGACCGGCGTGCGGTCACCTCCGATGTGCTCCCGGTACCAGATCCAGGCCTCTGGGTTGATGGGCTCGCCGACGGTGCCGACCAGCCGCAAAGAGCTGAGGTCGTGCTTCTGCGCGTGCTCCGGGCCCCACTTCATGTGCGTGCGTATCGCCGTCGGCGCCGTGTAGAGGACGGTCACCTTGTAGCGCTCGACGATGTCCCACCAGCGGTCCAAGTCGGGGTAGTCGGGCGTGCCCTCGTACATGACGCTGGTGGTCTGGTTGCAGAGCGGGCCGTAGACGATGTAGCTGTG
>JBOHUY010000360.1:0-6565 GCA_050735015.1 Candidatus Dormibacterales bacterium
GGGCCCGCGTGGCGAGGCCGGGCGAGCCCCTCGACCTCCGCGGGCCCGCCCAGCTGCTGACCGAGGCGGGCGTCTCGATGCCGCTCGGGGACCGCGTGCCGGCCGGCCTCCAGCCCGGATACCACGTGGTCCAGGGCCGGGACGGGACCGAGACGCCCCTCATCGTGAGCCCGGGCGTCTGCCCGCGGCCGGGCGGCCGCGCCTGGGGGTGGGCCGTCCAGCTCCATTGCGTGCGCTCGGGCGAGAGCTGGGGCATCGGCGACCTGGACGACCTGCGCCGGCTCGGGCGGTGGTCGGCGGAGCTGGGCGCCGGGCTCTTGGTGCTGAGCCCGCTGCACGCGCCCGCGCCCACCTCGCCCCAGGAGCCGAGCCCCTACTTCCCCAGCAGCCGGCTCTTCCGGAACCCCCTCCACCTGGCCCTGGAGCGAGTGCCGGGCGCTGAGCGGCTGGGCGCCCGGCTCGCGGGCCTGCTCGAGGCCGGCCGCGCGCTCAACTCCTCCCGCCGCATCGACCGCGACCGCGTCCTCGCCCTCAAGATGGAGGCCCTGGAGGCTCTCTGGGAGAGATTCGGGGGGGCGACCGGGTTCGATGAGTACCGGCGTAGCCGCGGCCTCCAGGAGTACGCCACCTACTGCGCTTTGGCCGAGCTCCACGGCCCCGCCTGGCGGCGCTGGCCGGCGCGGTTCCGGCATCCCCGCTCGCCGGCGGTGGCGGACTTCGCCCGCGCCTTGGCGGGGCGGGTCGGGTTCCACGCCTGGCTGCAGTGGCTGCTGGACGCGCAGCTGGAAGAGGCCGCGCGCGAGATCCCCCTCATGCAGGACCTGGCCGTGGGGTTCTCCCTGGACGGGGCCGACGCCTGGGCCTGGCAGGACCTCCTCGCCCCCGGCGTCGAGGTGGGCGCTCCCCCGGACGAGTTCAACACCGGGGGCCAGCGCTGGGGGCTGGCCCCCTTCGACCCCTGGAAGCTGCGCTCGGCCGGATACGGGCCCTACATCGACACGCTGCGCGCCTGCCTGCGCCACGGCGCCGGGCTCCGCATCGACCACGTGATGGGCCTCTTTCGCCTCTTCTGGATCCCGGCCGGGGCGGGCCCCGAGAGCGGGGCCTACGTCACGTACCCGGCCCGCGACCTCCTGGACATCCTGGCCCTGGAGAGCGCCCGCGCCGGCGCCTACGTCGTGGGCGAGGACCTCGGCACCGTCGACGAGGCCGTCCGCTCCGAGCTGGCCGCCCGCTCGGTGCTCTCCTACCGCGTCCTCTGGTTCGAGGCCCGGCCCACCTCGCGCTACCCCTCCCGGGCCCTGGCCGCCATCACCACGCACGACCTGCCCACCGTGGCCGGGCTCATGACCGGCTCCGACCTCGCCCTCCAGGAGCGCCTCGGGCTCGGCCCCAACCTGGACGGCGCGCTCGTCATGCGGCGCCGGCTGCTGGGGGCGGCCGGCCTGCCCGAGGGCGCCGGCCTGGAAGAGGTCCTGGAGGCGGCCCACCGCGCCCTGGCGCGGTGCCCGTCGGTGCTCGTGGTGGCCTGCCTGGAGGACCTGGCGGGCGTTGCCGAGCGGCCCAACATGCCGGGCACGACCCGGCCCGAGAACTGGTCGCTCGCGCTTCCGAGCACGCTCGAGGAGATGGCCGCGGACGCCCGCTCGGCCCGCCTCGCGCGGGCCCTGCGGCGGGATTCCCAGCCCGCCTGAGCGAGCCGGCCAAGGCGCGGGGCTCGCCCCCCGGCGCCCCATAATGTCGCCATCGCCCCGCTCGACGACTCGGCGAGGATCCCGGGCGCCCCGCGCCCGGCCTCGGTGCGTGTGGTCGCCTCCCCCCGGCGCCGGCGGACGGTGCAGGCCCGGCTGGTCGAGGGCGTGCTCGAGCTGCGGGTGCCGCAGAGGATGCCGGAGGCCGAGCGCCGCGCCTGGGCCGACCGCATGCGGGGCCGCCTGGAGCGGCGCCTGGCCCGCCTTTCGCCCCAGGACGCCCGGCTCCAGCGCCGCGCCCGGGTCCTCAACGACAGGCACTTCGGGGGCCGCCTGACCTGGACCTCGATCTCGTTCGCGCCCCAGGCCAGGCGCTGGGGCAGCTGCAGCGTGGCGGCGGGCGCCATCCGTGTCTCGGAGCGGGCGGCGAGGCTGCCGGCCTGGGTCCTCGACTACGTCCTCGTCCACGAGCTCGCCCACCTCCTGGAGCCCGGACACGGGCCCGCCTTCTGGAGCCTGGTACGCCGCTACCCCCTGGCCGAGCGGGCTCGGGGCTACCTGATGGGGCTGGAGGGGGCGGCCGCGGGCCCCGACCTCTAAGGACAGAGGAGGACCTTGACGGCCTCCTTCTCCTCGAAGAGCCGGTAGGCCTCGGGGCCCTCGTCGAGGGCCATGCGGTGGCTGACGATCCGGGCCGGTTCCAGGCGGCGGGCCTCGACCAGGTCCAGCAGCGGCCTCATGTACGGCCTCACGTTGCAGAAGCCGGCCCGGAACGTGAGGTCTTTGAGCCAGGCCATCATGTAGGGGAAGTCCGCGCTCACCACCGAGGGGTAACCGACGGCGGACACGGTGCCGCCCGCGCGCACGCAGTCGACGGCGGTCTCGACGGCGGCCGGCGTCCCCACGCACTCGATGCTGGCGTCCACCCCCCGGTCTTTGGTCTCCGCCTTGAGGGCCTCGACGGGGTGCCGCAAGCGCGCGTCGACGGGGATGGCGCCCAGCTCTCGGGCCAGCTCCAGGCGGGCGTCGACCATGTCGACCGCGTAGACGCGGGCCGGCCCCAGGAGCCTCGCGCACTGGACGGCGAGGAGGCCGACGGGCCCCGCTCCGATGACGGCCACGCTGTCCCCGGGCGCGATCTGCGCCCGCTCCGCGCCGAACATGGCCGTGGCCAGGATGTCGCCCACGAAGATGGCCTCCTCGTCGGCCAGGGAGTCGGGGACCGGCTCCAGGGTGCGGTCCGCGAAGGGGACCCGGACCATCTCCGCCTGGCCTCCGCCCGGGCTGCGCGTCCAGCTGCCGCAGCCGAACTGCTGGAGGTGCTCGCACTGCACGGCCCAGCCCTTGAGGCAGTAGTAGCAGGCCCCGCAGGAGGCGAACATGCAGGCCACGGCACGGTCACCGGGCCGGAACCTCCTCACCGCCGGCCCCGCCTCCTCGACCACGCCCACGAACTCGTGGCCGAGGACCTCCCCGTCCTGCATCGGCATCTCTCGCCGCAGGAGGTGGAGGTCGGTGCCACAAAGGCCGGCGGTGGTGACCCGGAGCACGGCGTCGGAGGGCTCCTGCAGCGCGGGGCGGGGCACCTCCGAGAGCTCGACCCGGCCGGGGTCCTTGAAGACCAGCGCCCTCATCTCGGCAAGAGCGATTGTAGTGGCCGCGCTGGGGGGCCGGCCCAGGCGCCGCGGCCGACGCCCCCTGGGGCAGACGGCACCAGGTCTGTGGGCCGCCGGCGCGAGGGCTTGCCGCAGACCGTGTCCGAACCTATAGTGACAAGACTGGTATCAGAAATCTTCCGGCGTTGGGGCCGGGGAGGAGGTCGCCGTGCCGATCTGGGGCTGGATCGTGGTCGCCGTCGTCGTGGTCCTCCTGGCAGCCACCGCCGTGGTCCTCTGGCGCAGGTCGCGGCGCCGGCCGCCCATGCTTCAGCTGCGGCCCCTGCCCGAGGGCGTCCTGCCCGGCTACCTGGAGCGCGCCGACGAGCTGGAAAAGCTCTTCGTGTCGCAGCCTCGTGAGGCCACGGCCTCGGCCAAGCTGCTGGTGGACGACATGCTGGTGCGCATGGGCTACCCCATCCGCCTCACCGACCACGAGCGCGTGAGGGACCTGCGCCGCCCCGACCCCGAGAACGCCGACCGCTACCAGGTGGGGGCGGACATCAAGGGGGACGCCAGCACCGAGCAGCTGCGCAGGTCCCTGCAGGCCTACCTCGACATGGCGCGCGAGATCGCGACCCGGCCCTCCGTCCCGGCCGTCTGAGGGGCCCCGGCCCGGTCTCGCCCCCGCCGCGCGGTCCGGGCGCGGCGGCCCGGCACCTAAGCTGGTCGCGTGCGCATCAAGGGCTCGGTCACGCTCGTCACGGGCGCCTCGAGCGGGATCGGGGAGGCCACCGCCCTCGCCTTCGCGCGCCGGGGGGCACGGCTGGCCCTTTGCGCGCGCCGCCTGGACCGCATCCAGGCCGTGGCCGAGGCCTGCCGCCGGGCGGGGGCGCAGGAGGTCACCATCCGCCGGGTGGACGTGAGGCGCCGGGAGCAGGCGCGCTCCTTCGTGGCCGGAGCGGTGCGCGACTTCGGCCGCGTGGACGTCCTCGTCAACAACGCCGGCTTGGGGTGGAGGGGACGCCTCCAGGAGATGCCGGCCGCCGAGGCCCTGGCCATGGTCGAGACCAACCTCTGCGGCCTGCTCTGGACGACCCAGGCCGCCCTTCCCCACATGCTCGCCCGGCGCTCGGGGGTGATCGTCAACATCGCCTCCGTGGTCGGCTTCAGGGCCAACCCCTACTCGGCCCTCTACTCCGCCACCAAGCACGCCGTGGTCGGGCTCTCGCACGCGCTGCGGGGGGAGCTGAGCGGCAGCGGCGTCAAGGTCTCGGTCGTCTACCCGGCCGCCACCGAGACCGAGTTCTTCGACCATCTCGAGCATGCGGCCGTGCTCGGGCCCCGGTGGACGGCCGAGAAGGTGGCGCACCTGGTGGTCCGCGCCGTGCGGAGGCCGCGCCGGGACGTGATCGTGTTCCCGATGCGGGCGGGGCACCTGGCCGAGCCCGTCGTGGGGGGCGTCCTCGACCACGCCCTGGGCGAGCTCATGCGGCGGGCCGAGCCCGGGCTGAGGGGCCCGGGCGAGCTGCCCCCCGAGGTGGACGAGCCGGAGTGAGCCTGGCGCCCGCCCGGGCGCGGGTCAGGCCTGGTACTGGCGCAGGAGGTCGGCCAGCTGGCGGGCGTTGGTGGTGCCGTAGTTGCCCGAGCAGTTGTTCATGAGGGCGTGCACCTCCCGCGCCTCCCGCCCGGCCTCCTGGATGCGCACGGCCCAGTCGGCCAGCTGGTCCTCGTCGTAGAGGTAGCGGAACCTCTGGTTGGGGGGGACGTTCTTTCGCTCCCAGGTGTCCTGCCGGTGGCCGTGGAACCTGAAGACCGCCAGCTCCGGGGAGGTGACCGCGGACACGGGGGGCACCGAGCTCTTGAAGCCCTGGGGCTCGTCCACGACCACGTAGGGGATCTCGTGGCGGGTCAGGAAGTCGAGGGTCCGGGCGGCGTTCTTCTCATTGAGCCAGGAGCCGTGGCGGAACTCCACGGCGACGCGCGTGGTGTCCAGCCGCTCCTTCGCCTCCAGGATGGCGGCGCGGGCCCCATCGGAGGGGAAGACCCAGGACGGGAACTGGAGGAAGACAGCCCCCAGGCGCCCCGCCCGCCGGATGGGCTCGATGCCGGCCCGGAACTCGTCCCAGACGGCGTCCCGGGCCTCGGCGGGCAGGTCCTTGCCGTAGACGCGTGGCTTGGTGCGGAGCGTGTCGGGAAGCGCCTCCCGGATCGACTCGGGCAGGCGGGCGGGCTCCGAGGGCTGGCCGGTCATGAGCGCGTGCGCCTTGACGTCGAAGACGAAGTGCTCCGGCGTCCTCGCCACCCAGAGCCGGGAGTTCTCCTCCCGAGGCAAGGCGTAGTAGGTGGCGTCGACCTCGACGAGGGGGAACTGGCTGGCGTAGAAGCGGAGCCTCTCCTCGGCGGTGGTGGAGCGGTCAGGGTAGAAGACGCCCCGCCTGGTCATGGTGGGGTCCGTCCAGGAGGCCGTCCCAACCCTGGCCAGGGCGCCGGCGGAGAGCCTCAGGGGCTCTTTCGCTGCCCCCAGCACGGGCTCCGCCAGGGCCGCCGCGGCCGCGAAGCCGGGGTCGTGAGGGTCGTCCGTCATGGCGCGATCATGCCCCCGGGCGATGCCCCGCGGACGCTCGGTGCCTCAGGCGCGCCGCAGCCGCTCCAGCGCCTCGCCGATGCCCTCGGCGAGCTCGTCCCGGCCCCGGCGCGCCGCCTCCAGCTCGGCCCGCAGGCGGCGGTTCTCCGACTCCAGGACGCGCAGGCGGGGGTCGGGCCGACCGAACCGGCCCCGCAGCTCCTGCGCCTCCATGCGGAGCCTCTGCACCTCCACCTTTAGGCTCCGGTTCTCGGCCAGCAGGGATTGGACCACGTGCTCCCGGGGCTGGGCCAAGGGAGGTCAGCCGGTGGCGGCCGGCCGCTCGCCCGCGTACCGGCAGACTCCGGGCTGGAACTCGCGCAGGCGCAGGTGCTCCATCGACCCCTTGAGGTAGCGGGCCTTGATCGCCAGCGAGCGCTCCACCCCGGCCTTCTCGTAGGGGAAGCGGTAGAGCCGGCCGTGGTCGACGAGAATGCAGAGGGAGAGGACGGGTCCTTCCTCCTGGAGGACGTACTTGTAGCAGGGGACGGTGCGCCGGACCACCTCCCGCTTGGGCAGGCCTCCGACGCGGCCCAGGATCCTGTCCAGCGGTCCACGCATGGGAGAAATCCTAGCGCGGGTCAGGCGACCGGCAAGGCCAGCTGGGTAGGCCGGGGCGGGGGCACAGGCCGCGCCAGCCGGGCGCCCGGCAC
>JBOHUY010000361.1:0-1839 GCA_050735015.1 Candidatus Dormibacterales bacterium
ACCACGGTCGCGTTCCCCTCCCAGGTGTGCTCGACCGCCTTCAGCCGGCCCAGCTGCTCGAGCGCCCAGGGGATCGAGGCGTGCAGGACAGCGGCCCGCAATTTCTGCTCCAGGGTCCTGGCGAGCAGGAAGGCGAGCAAGTTCAGGAAGACGAGCCGGGGCCGGCGCCCCGCCCGCCGGTCCCCCTATTCCTTCCCGTCAGGGCCCGTCCCGGCCAGGTGCCAGTCCTCGCCGTGGCGGGCCAGGGCCAGGGCCATGCCGTGGGGGAGCCCCTCCCGGCTGACCTCCACCTCGGCCAGGCCGGTGAGGGCCAGCAGTGCCTCCAGGATCTCGCCGCCCGCCCTCAGGGCGGTGATGCGCGCGAGGGGGAGGGAAAGGCGCCCCACCAGCTCGTACGAGGGGGCGCCGTCCAGGACCTCGGCGGCCGCCGCCAGGTCCCCCCGCCCGAGCCGCGGCTGGCCCCCCCGGCCCAGGAGCAGAGCCAGGTAGAGGACGGTGCCCCCCGTCACCACCAGGCGACCCTGGCCCACGAGTCCCGGCCGCCTCAGCCGCGCCCGGGCCTGTCGGCGGGCGGCGGCGCGCTCCCCCCGGGAGGGGGGGTCGGAGAGGCGGGCGGCGGCCAGGACGCCGGAGCCGACGGCGGCCGAGCTCCACCAGAGCAGGGACCCTCCCCGGGCGCCGGCCAGCTCGGTGCTGGCGCCGCCGACGTCGGCCATGAGCCAGGGCCCGGGCCGGGCGTGCGCCCCGGCCACGCCCAGGAAGGAGAGCCGGGCCTCCCGCTCCTCGGAGAGGAGCCGGACGGGGACGCCCGCCGCCGTCGAGGCGAGCTCCAGGAAGCCCTCGCGGTCCCGCGCCCCGCGCACGGCCGCCGTGGCCCCCACGGCCAGGCTCCGGGCGCCGTCCCGCCGGGCCTGCGCGGCGACCCGCGTGAGCGCCTCCAGGGCCTCCCCGGTCCTTTCGCCCAGTGCCCCCTCCCGGGCCACAGCCGCGCCCAGGCCCACCGTCTCCACGTGGCGGGCCACCTCCACGACGCCCTCCGGCCCCGCCTCCACGACCAGGGCCTGCACGGTGTTGCTGCCGACGTCGATGGCGGCCAATCGCACTTGGGTCCCCGCCTAATATTGGTCGGTCATGGGCGCCACCCGGACCGAGCGGGACTCGATGGGCGAGATGGAGGTCCCTGAGCACGCCTATTACGGGGCCTCCACCATGCGGGCCGTGCTCAACTTCCCGATCAGCGGGCTGACGCTCCCGGGGGACTTCATCCACGCGCTCGGGCTCATCAAGCGGGCGGCCGCGGAGGTCAACGGCGAGCTGGGCCTGCTTGAGCCCGCCCTCGCCGACGCCGTCGCGCGGGCGGCGGGCGAGGTCGCCTCCGGGGCCCTGGACGGCGAGTTCCCGATCGACGTCTACCAGACGGGCTCGGGGACCTCCACCAACATGAACGCCAACGAGGTCATCGCCAACCGGGCGGGCGAGCTCCTGGGGGGGGCGCGGGGGGTCCGCACGGTGCACCCCAACGACCACGTCAACTGTTGCCAGTCCTCCAACGACGTCATCCCCACCGCCATGCAGCTCTCCGCCGCGATCGCGATCGGGCGGGACCTGGTGCCCGCCCTGGAGCGGCTGGCGGCGGCGCTGGAGGCCAGGGCCGAAGAGTTCATGCCCGTGGTCAAGACGGGCCGCACCCACCTTCAGGATGCCGTTCCGATCACGCTCGGCCAGGAGTTCGGCGGGTACGCCGCCTGCCTTCGCGCCGGCGCGCACGGCATTTCGCAGGCGGGAGCAGCGCTCGAGGAAATGAACATCGGCGCCACCGCCGTCGGGACGGGGCTGAAT
>JBOHUY010000362.1:0-4254 GCA_050735015.1 Candidatus Dormibacterales bacterium
CGCCCGCCGCGCGCCGGAAGGGCCCCCGGCCCCGCCGGGGGACGCCCTTCAGGCGTCCGCACGCGCCTCCAGGGCTTGGATGACCACGTCGACGCGGCTGCGGTCGGCCTCGTGGACGACCCTCGCCGTGGCCATTGGGTGCCGGTGGCCCGCCACAACCTCGAAGCTCAGCAGGCCCTCCTCCAGCAGGCGGTCGACGGCGGCGCGCAGCGCCGTGGAGGTGCGCCGCTCCTGGGGGTGACTCAAGTGGACCTCCGGTGCTTGTTCTGTGCTGGGACTCGTGGGGCGGACTTCCGCGGCCTTTTTGAGGCCCCGATTGTCTCGCCTCGCCGCGTGCGCCGCAAGTGGCGGTGGAAACGCGCTTGCGGCCCACTGCCGGAGGCCTCCGGCATGGCAGACTATTGCGGTGACGCTGGAGCGGATCCGGGGCATGCGCGACCTCGAGACGCAGCACCTTCGCACGCTGCCCGAGCGGCTCGCCCTGGCACAGCGCAACGCCCTCGTCAGCGACGGTCAGCTCTGCGACCTCATGGGCTGGCAATGGGGCGACCTGGAGGCGCTCAAGGCGGGCGAGCGGCGGCCCACGCCGGGCGAGATGCGCGCCCTCTACGGGGTCTTCGGGAAGAGCAGCCAGGGCCTGCTCAAGACCCGCTACCGCAAGGGCACCTTCCCCCCCCGCAAGGCGGCCGACTGGGTGCTCATCGGACGCCGCACGGGGGAGACGCAGGCCGATCGCCTCCGCGCCGAGAACCAGGCCCTGCGCGATCGCCTGGCCGCCTCCGAGCGGGAGCTCGAGGGCCTCGCCTCTCAGCTGCGCATGCTGGAGAAGCTGGCGCGAAAGCTGGAGCGCGCGCTCTGACCCGCATCCGCGGGCAGGGCGCCACCGCGCGGACCGACAAGGCGAGTCGACCCCCCTCGACGCAGACGCGGTGCGGCGTCGGCCGAATCTCGCCCGGCGTCCCCGGCATGGACCGGCTCCAGGCTCGGCGGCCAAGACAGCCGTGAGCCAGAGGGACTGAAGGCCCTTCACCGGGGGGAGTGAGCCGGGTCGGGCTGGATCCATCCCTTCCACCCGCGGTCCGATCTGACCCGGCGCTGGGCGGGGTCTCTGACCCGGCGGCGGGCCTGACAAGAACTCCGCCCCTCCCGCGTCACCCAGGTGAGGCATGGGCAGACGAGTGGCGGCCAGAGGAACCGGGAGCGGGTGGGGTTGGCGCCGCGCCCGGCTCGCCCCGCCCGGACAAAGGCTGCTGGCCACGACGCTCCTGGCCGTGGGCCTCTTCGTGGCCCTCGCGCTGGCGGGCGACGTCGCCACCACGGCCTGCGGGATGACCAGCGGCGCCACCCGGGAGATCAACCCCGTGACCCTCTGGTGGATGAACAGGTTCGGCCTCAAGGGTTGGATGGTCTTCCGGCTCTGCCTGGCCCTGGTCGTGGGCGCGGGCAGCATCGCCGGCGCGCGCGCCTCCGGAAGCCTGGCCGGGCGTCCGGCCTGGCTGGCCGGGATGATCCCGCCCGTGGCCGCCGTCGCCTACTTCGGGGCTCTCTCGGCCGTGACCGTGATCGGGAACGTCGAGCAGGGCAGCCTCAGCTGCCTCAGCCTCCTGGGCGGCCGCTGAGGGCCGGGCACCCCAGACCCTACAATCCCATGCGTCGAGCGGAGCCCCGCCACGGCCTCGGCTTTCGCTGATCGGTGTCGCGCGGCCGGGACCCCCGCCCAGAATGTCTCGAGGGAGCATATGCAGCCGACCCCACCCGACGACCCCCTGGGCGAGTACATCCGTCGCTTCTCCAACTGGGGCAGGTGGGGTCCTGAGGACGGGCGCGGCACCACCAACCACATCACGCCCGACAAGGTCAAGGCGGCCGCCGCCCTGGTCACCCGGGGCCAGGTCATCTCGCTCGCCCTCAACTTCGACCAGCGCGGACCCCAGACGGGCGCCAACGGCCGCTTCAACTGCCTGCGCTACTCGGTCGCCACCGGCACCGACCACGTCCAGGGCCTCCAGCGGTGGGGGGGGCAGCCCCTGCCGCGGGGCTTCGGGTACGCGGACGACAGCGTCGTGCTCCACCTGCAGTCGGCGACGCACTGGGACGGCCTCGCCCACATCTTCCACGAGGGCCGCATGTACAACGGCCACCCCGCCCAGGAGGTGGGCGCCAACGGCGCCCCGCGCAATGGCATCGAGCACTTGAAGTCGACCCTGGTCGGCCGGGGGGTGCTGCTCGACATGGCCCGGTACAAGGGCGTGGAGGGGCTCGAGGACGGCGAGCCCGTCACCGTCGAAGACCTGGAGGGCGCCGCCGCCCTTGAGGGGGTGGAGGTCAAAGAGGGCGACATCGTGCTCTTGAGGACGGGCCAGATGGCGCGCTGCCTTCTCCGTGGCTGGGGCGCCTACGCCGGCGGCGACGCGCCCGGGCTGAGCCTCGGCGCCGTGCCCTGGTTGGCCGAGAAGCGAATCGCCGCCCTGGCCACCGACACCTGGGGTGTGGAGGTCCGCCCCAACGAGCTGCCCGACAGCTTCCAGCCCATGCACATCGTGACGGTCGTCTACATGGGACTGCTGCTTGGCGAGATGTTCAACCTGGAAGAGCTGGCCCAGGCCTGCGCCGCCGACCGCGGCTACGAGTTCATGGTCTCGGCCCCGCCCCTGCCCTTCACCGGCAGCGTGGGGGCGCCGCCGGGTCCGGTGGCCATCCGCTGAGCGGGCGCGGCGGCACGAAGAGCGAGGGCGGCCCGATTCGGTAAGCTCGGTCCCGCCGCGGGTCCCCGCCGCCCGGCCCAACCCCCAGGAGGTGCGCCACGTGCTGACTCTGGCCGACGTCGAGGAGATGGCCGAGGCCTGCCGCAACTGGGGTCGTTGGGGGCAGGACGACGAGCTCGGCACGCTCAACTACGTGACGCCCGAGACGGTCACCGCCGCCCGGTCCGAGATCCAGACCGGCGAGGTCCTCTCGCTGGCCATCGACCTCGGCCCCTCCGGCCCCCAGATCACCGGCCAGGGGGGGCGCTTCAACCCCCTGCACTGGATGCTGGCCACGGGCACCGACGCGGCCGCCGAAGGCCGGCCCCACGGCTACGCGGACGCCGTCCTGGAGGTGCCCGTCCACGGCGCCACCCACTGGGACTGCCTCAGCCACACGTTCCACAACGGGCGCATGTGGAACGGGCACGACATGCGGCTGGTGGGCGCCCGGGGGGCGGCCAGGAACAGCATCGTGCCCACCAAGGACAAGCTGGTGGGCCGGGGCGTGCTGCTCGACCTCCCGCGCTGGAAAGGGGTCGAGGGCCTCGACGACGGCGAGCAGGTCACGCCCGCCGACCTCGACGCCTGCCTGGAGGCGGAGCGCGTGTCCCTGCGCCGGGGCGACTTCCTCTTGCTCCGGACCGGCCAGATGGCCCGCTGCCTCGCCCGGGGCTGGGGCCGGTTCGCGGGTGGGGACGCGCCCGGGCTGACCCTGGAGACCGCGCTCTGGCTCAAGGAGAAGGAGGTGGCGGCGGTGGCCGCCGACACCTGGGGGGCGGAGGTGCGGCCCAACCAGGTCGAGGGCATGCTCCAGCCCTGGCACCGGCTCGCCATCGCCAACGGGGGCCTCATGGTGGGCGAGATGTTCAGGCTCGACCGCCTCGCCGAGCTGTCCGCCGCCGACGGCCGCTACACGAGCTTTCTGTGCGCCCCAAGCCTGCCCATCGAAGGTGGCGTGGGTTCGCCCACCAATCCTCTCGCGCTGCGCTGAGGACCCCGCCTCAGATGTCTGGCTCGCCCGCGGGCGAGCCCGCGTAGAGGTGGTGGGGGTCGCCGTGGAAGCTGGCGAAGACCACGCACCCCTCCGGGTACTCGAAGGGGCCGTGCATGACGCCGCCCTCGCCGAACACGTAGTCGCCCGGGCGCATGGGCTCGCCCTCCGCCACCTGGAGGCCCTCCAGGACCAGGACCGAATGGGTGCCGCGGTGGACGTGCTTGGGCTCGACGTAGCCGGGCGGTAACTTGATCAAAAGGTCGGTGAGCCCCGACTCCGGGTGCCGGTGGAGGACTTTGACCTGGACCCCGCCCCGCAGAGAGAGGATGTCGACGTCGTCCTCCCAGGCGAGGTCCCATCGGTGGGCGGTGCGCAGGCCTTGGGCCATGGTCTTACCTCCTTGATCCGGACTGGACGAGGGCGGGGTCATGGTAGAGAAAGGACCCTCCTCCCAGGGCGGCCGGCGAGAGCTCCATGCTCGTGATCGGGCGCAACACAGCCGAGGGCGGGCTG
>JBOHUY010000363.1:0-9065 GCA_050735015.1 Candidatus Dormibacterales bacterium
CTCTAAGACCCCTCTCTCCGAGACTCCTCTCAGCCCGGCTCCGACGGTTCCGCCCCGGCCGGGGTGAGGATCCCCTCGGCCCGGCGCACCCAGCTCGGCTTGAGCCAGCCCGGGAAGCGCAGGAACAGAAGGCAGGTGCCGAGCGCGCAGGCCACGAGGACACCGGCCAGAACCGCCGCCGCCGCGGGCGGGGGCCGGAAGGGCGCGGCCAGGAGCTCGATCAGGCACCCGAGGCCGAAGGGGACGGCCGCCAGGGGCACGTACGGGAAGGGCCCCCCGTGCCCGTGCCAGGCGCGCCAGCGGCCGGCGTAGGCGAGACCCCCTCCGACGAGCCCGAAGGCGGCCCCCGCCGCCATGACCAGCAGCCAGCTCGCCAGGGCGTCGCCGGAGCCCCCGTTCCCGATCACGGGGCGGGAGCCGGGGGGCGGGGATGGGAACCTGTCACGAGCTAATTGTGACCCCGGGCTGAGGAGCGGCGCGGCGCTCAGCCGTACGTGCTCCAGTAGTAGAAGGAGGGCAGCCAGGTGGGGTCGGCACGGATGGCGGCCGCGTACCCCGTGACGGCGGCCACGTAGTCGCGGTCGTGGTTGTAGGCGAAGACGGCGCCCGCCATGTCGCCCGGCGCCCCGTTGGCGGCGAGGTAGTGGGCGGCCGCGAAGATGGAGGCACGGGGGTCCATGACGTCGCCTCCGGCCCCGTACTCCCCCCACGTGGCCGGCTCGAACTGCATCGGTCCCAGGGCGCCCGCTCCGGAGGGTCCGACGTCCCGCCCGAAGTCGCTCTCGATGAAGTTGATGGCGGCCAGGTAGGTCCAGTCCAGGCCCCAGCGTCCGCCGGCCGCGTGGTAGTAGGAGTCGAGCATCTCGACGGGGGTCGACTCGTCGAAGGAGCGCAGCTCGTAGTGGGCCTGGCTGGGGTCGGTGATACCGGCCAGGCGGCGGATGGCGCGAATGGCGGCCACGGCCCCCGGCATGGCCGTGGCCAGCGGTGGCGGCAGTAGACGTTCGACCTCGGCCGCCAGCGGCGGGTCCCCGGCGGCCGACTCGATCTGCGCCTGCTCGTCGCGGGCGGCCAGGCGGAACTCGTAGCGCGCGTTGAAGAGGCCGAACGTGAGCCTCACCTGGTCGAGCCGGCCGGGCGGCGGGGGCTGAACGGCGAGGCGGGCCTGCTCTTGGAGGGCGCTCTTCAAAGAGGCCTCGTCGAGGACAAGGCGCGCCGCCATAGTCAGGGCAGCCGAGGCCGGGGTGGGGCCTGCCTTCGCGAAGACTGGCGTGGCCGCCACCAGGCTTCCCGCCACCGCCGCCACGGCCGCCCGCCTGATGGTGCCCTTCAGCGGCGTCCGAGATTCTAGTGTCGTGGGGCCGCGCCTCGAATTAGAGCCAGAGGAAGGCCACTCTGAGAGAGCTCAGCCCGCTATGCGGTCCGGGCGGGACGCGGGCTGGGCGCGGACGTGGGGACGCCTGGTGAGCATGAACGCGAGGACGGCCACGCCGGCGAAGGTGAGCACGTCGCCCACGCTGTAGGCGGCGCCGAAGGGCCCTGGGATGCGGTCGTCCAGCCAGGCGAGGTGGGTGCCCGGCCCGGCCAGCGCGTACTGGCCCAGGGTCCCATGCTCGCGCAGCGCCGAGGCCATGGCCGGGGCCACGCCCCGCAGAGCGCCCGGGTCGACGGGCATGTGGGCGCCGTTCGAGAGGACCACGGCGAGGTTGGCGATGAGCCCCGCGGTGACGAGCCACACGCCCGGCAGCCGGTCCAGGTGCCAGAGCGTCCACGCCACGAGGCCGAGCATGCCCGCCGAGTAGAGGTAGGGGGTCAGCCCGGCGTGGGAGAGAGGGCTCAGGACCCCAAGCTCTTTGAGCAGCAGCGCGGCCACGACGAAAAGCGGCCACCGGAAGCGCACGCTGGCCAGGTTCGTGAGCGAGCCTTTGGCCAGCAGCCCGGCGGCGAGGCCGATGGCGGCGCCGAGGACGAAGACCATGGGGAGGCGGGGATTCTAACCGGCCGCCGGCCGGCCCGCACCCGTAATCTGCACTGTTTCGTCGCCGGCCAGGCGGGCGGCGGCGGCGGCCATGAGCCTCACACCCAGCCCCAGCGCAGCCTCGTCGATCCGGAAGCCGGGCGAGTGGTGGGAAGGTCCCTGCGCCAGGTCCGGGGGCCGGCAGCCGAGCATGAAGTAGCAGCCCGGGATGCGGGTCAGGATCTCCGCCATGTCGTCGCTGACGGTGAGCGGTCGGCCCGCCCTCACGCAGCGGTCGCCCACCAGCCGCCGGCCCTCCTCGAGAAGGACCTCGGCCACGCCCGGGTGGTTGACGAGGGGGACGGTCCCGTGCACGAGGCGGAGCTCGGTGTCCACCTCGAACTCGGTCCCGGCCTCGACCAGGAGTTTTCGGAGCCGGCCCAGGGCCTCCCGCCGAAGGTCTGCGGTGAAAGTCCTCACGCTGCCGCGCACGACCGCGGCCCGGGGCACGATGTTCCAGGCCCCGTCCGTGACCACCTGCCCGGCGGTGGCGTGGCACGGCGTCTGCTCGTGCTCCAGCCCCTCCACGATGGTGGCCAGGCGCTCGAGAAGGAAGGCCTGGGCCGAGATCACGTTGCCGCGCCTGCCCATGGTGCCGCCGTGACCGCCCGGCCCCCGGAATTCCGCCTCGAAGGCGTCCGAGCCCGCCCAGGCCAGGCCCGGCCGGGCGGTGATGGTGCCGCTCGGGCCGGGCGCCCACGTGTGGAGTCCGAGCGCGACGTCGGCCCCGAGGCTGGTCAGGAGGCCGCCCGCGATCATCTCGCGGGCGCCGCTGACGATCTCCTCGGCGGGCTGAAAGACGAAGGCGAACCTGCCCGCCAGCCCTTCCGCCTCGCCCGCCAGCGTGCGCGCCGCCCCCAGCAGGATGGCGGTGTGGGCGTCGTGCCCGCAGGCGTGCATGCGCCCCTCATCGCGTGACGGGAAGGAAACCCCGGAATCCTCGACGATGGGCAGGGCGTCGATGTCCGCCCTCAAAAGGACCGTCCGCCCCGGCCGTCCGGTGTCGAGGACGGCCACGGCGCCCGTCTCGGTCGGGCAGGGCCGGACCTCTAGGCCCACCTCCGCCAGCCGCTCGCGCACGAGGCGGGAGGTCTGAGCCTCCTGGAAGCTGAGCTCGGGGTGGGCGTGCAGGTGGCGCCGCGTGTCGACCACCTCGTCCAGGACACGGGGGCCGGGCGAGGGCGGCCGGATGGCGCTTCCGGCGCCGCCGCTCACTCGAGGGCGCCGAGGGTATAGCCGCTCGCGGTGGAGACCAGGAAGCGCTTGCCCAGGCCTTCCTCGAGCTGGTCGATCTTGCGGCGCAGGCTGACCAGGGCGCTGTGGACCGTGGTCCGGGCGGCGTCGGGCGTGAAGAGCCCCGCCGCCACGAGGTCGGCCGGGGAGGCGGGCTTGCTGCCCTGGGCCAGGAAGATCACGATCGAGGTCTGCTGCGAGGTCAGGCGCACGTGCCGGCCGTGCGCGCGCATGGTCCTCTGAACGGGGTCGAACTCGAGCGGGCCGAACCGGTAGAGGCCGAGGCGGCTGGCGCCCGAGTCCATGATTCTGGCCGCCAGGTCCGAGTAGATGTGGGCCATGGGCACGCTGCCCTTGACGAAGTAGCTGCTGGCCCCCATCTCGTAGGCGCGCCGGATGGCCGCCGAGCTGACCCGCGCCGCCGAGAGCACGATCACGGGCAGGCCGGGGTGATGCTGTCGGATCCAGGCCAGGAGCTCGAAGCCGGCGTCCTCGCTGTCGTCCAGCACCAGGTCCAGCAGCACCCCCGCGATGCGCTCGCGCGAGAGGAGCTCGCGGGCCTCCGCGGCCGTGCTCGCCACCAGCGGTTCGTAGCCCAGCCCCCGCAGGTCGAGCTCGAACTGGACCTGGATCTGGCGCTCGTCGTCCACCACCAAAGTGCGCGAGCCGAGCAGGGCCAGGGGCCGGTAGACCTGGAGGCCCGGCGGCAGCGGCGGAGCCGAGGCCGGTCCGGCGTCGCGTTCCCTCGCTTTCACCGGGGGCGCTCCATGGCCAGGCCCAGCTTAATGACTTCGATTTTCAAAGCAAGCGGCCCGGCGCCGGGCCCCGGCCCCGCCGATCGGGGCGACCCCACCTGAAGACCGCCTCCGAACGGGCCTCGCAGCCTCACTCAACTTCTCTTAACAACATTTATCCAGTTCTTAATCGGCTGGGGAGGCCGCCTGCGGATACTGGGTGCCGTTCTGAATCGCCTCGGCTTGGGAAATCCAAGCATTCTGGGGAAATGGGAGAAGGAAATGGTCTGGAAGAGCCGCATCATCGGTATCGCGACCGGTGTCGTCGTCCTCGCTTCGCTCGCGGCCGCTTCGGGCGCGGGCTTCTGGTGCTGATCAGCTCGAGCTGATCCATTCGCGGCAGCCGGCCCATCGTCGCAGTCTGAGGGCGGCGGGGGGCCGGCTGCGCAACTTTCCGGCCGGTCGGCGGCCGGCCGGGGCCCGCGGCCCGGCCTCATCGACCACTCCCCAATCGCCACTTTCGCGGCAGTATATCGATGCCCATGCCTAGAGCTCCGGCGCACCGGGCGCAGCGGGAGGACCTGGAGGAGGTAATCTCCGCCCTCCGCGCCTGCGCCACCGAGCAGGACATCGTGCAAGTGCTCTACGGGCGCCTGCGCCCCCTCTTCGGGTACGAGGCCATCAACCTCCACGTCCTCGACCGCGAGGGCTGGTTCCACTACATAGCCGTCGACGAGGGCGTCCTCCAGGACTCCCAGTACCGGCGCCTCGCCGACTCCGTCGTGGAGCCCTTCTACCGCGCGGGCACGACGCAGGTCATGTACCCGACCCTGCCTCCCGAGGAGGCCTTCACCTCCCGCGGCCCGGGCGGGGCGAGGGCCCCCAGGACCGTCATCTGGGTGCCCGTCGAGCACCAGGGCTCTTTGATCGGCAGCATCCTCTATCAGACCTACACCGAGCGCCGCGTGCCCCGGGCCGAGATCTCCATGCTGGAGGAGATCCACCGGCACCTGGGCCTGCTGCTGGCGAACGCGCACTTGAACGTCGTGACCCGCGTCCAGTCCCTGAGGCTGGGCGCCCTCAACGAGATCGCGCGCGGGCTGGCCTCGACCCTCGACGAACGCGAGATCCTGGCCGCGCTGCACAGCAGCGTCAGCCGCGTCATCCCCGTGGACCGGGTGGCGCTGGCCCTGCCCGTGGGCGGGGGGGGAGAGGTCCGCCTCCTGACGCACACCATGCGCGGCTTCACGACGCGGACGCTGCACGGCACGGGAGCCGCCCTCCAGGGGGCCTCGGAGGTGCTGAGGGGCGCCGGCCCCACCCTCCGCGAGAGTCCCACCCGCGGCTCGCGGGCCCGCTCGGTGATGTGGGTGCCCATCGCCGAGGGAGGCGAGGTGCGGGGGGCGCTCTCGCTCCAGGCAGCGGATGAGGACGCCTACGAGCAGTCGACCGTCGACTTCGCCGTCCAGGTCGCGGACCAGGCCGCCCTGGCCCTCCGCAACGCCTGGAGCTACAGCGCCAGCGAGGCCAGGCGGCGGCGCCTGGAGGTGGTCAACGGCGTCGGACGCCGGCTCATCTCGAGCCTCGACCGCTGGTCGATCATGCGCACGCTGCGCGAGGAGCTGGCGCTCCACCTGGAGTTTGACGTCTTCATCCTGGCCGCCCTCCACGACGGCCCCGACGGCAAGCCGCTGGCGGAGGGCTACGGCTACGACTCCGGCCACGAGCAGCGCGTCCCGACCGTGCCCCTGGCCGTGGCCGGGCCCTCGCGCGAGGCCTACGAGACCAAGGACGCGGTTCTCCTCAAGAGGAACCCCTGGGCCCGCTCCGTGGAGGCGCAGAGGCCCGCGCACGAGAGCCTGCTCGCGACCGAGGGCGCGGCCTTCTTCGTCTCCCGCCCGGGTCGCCGCCACCGCACCATCGCCCGCTCCGTGATCTGGGTGCCCGTCCTGCACGAGGACCGCGTGAGCGCCCTTCTCTCCGTGCAGTCCTACCGGGACGGAGCCTTCGACGAGGAGGATGTGCGGCTGCTCCAGGACATCGCCGCGCACGTCAGCCTGGCCCTCGACAACGCCGACCACTACACGGCCGCCCAGGTCGAGCGCCGGCGCCTCGAGGCCCTGCACGTGATCGAGCTGGCGGTGGCGGGGGCGGTCGACGAGGCCGGCATCGCGGAGGGGGTCTTCAACGGCGTCAGCCAGTACCTGCACGCGGACGTCCTCCTCCTCTCCTACCTCGACCGCGAGGGCAACGCGACCGGCTACGGCACCGCGCCCGCGGCCGGCTTCCAGGAGCTGCCGCCGATGCCGGTCGAGAGGACGCGCAACTTCGCCCGCGTCCTCGAGTCCGGCCACACCGTCCAGGAGTCGCTGGACGGCTCGCAGAGCGGCGCGGGCATGGTCTGGCGGGACGGGGACGACCGGCGGGTGCCGCGCGAGGTGCTCTGGGTGCCGGTCTTCCAGCAGGGCCGGGTGGTGGCCGCGCTCTCCGCGCAGCGCTTCCAGGGCGAGCCCTTCGCCGAAGTCGAGGTGCAGCTCCTGGAGAGCACCACCCCCCTCGTCGGGATCGCGCTCCGGACGGTCCGCCTGCACCGGGCCAACGAGCTCGCCCTCGACCACTCACTGCGCATCCAGGAGGTGGCCGGGCTGGCCGGCCACGACCTCTCCAGCGTTGTGCAGTCCGTCGCCGAGCAGGCCCTGACCATGTTCAAGGCCACCGGCGTCTGCTGCTGGGCGTTCGACGCCGAGCGCCGCGTGAGCGCGGCCAGGTGGAGCGGCGACGAGCGCGCCGAGCGGGTCCTTACGTGGGCGGGCTGGAGCCCCGGCAAGCACGGCGCGCGGGTGCCCCAGGCGGCCGTGGGCGTGGCCGGGGAGACGTCTGCGGGGGGCTGGCGGATGCTCCCGCTCTGGTACGCCGACCGGCTCGTGGGCGCCATCGGCTCCATCCACAGCCCGGGCACGGTCGAGGAGCCCGGCGGTCCCGAGCTCGACTTCGCCCGCCACTCCGCGGTCGCCATCGAGAACGCCCGGCTGGCCGCGGAGACGAGGGGCCGCATCCGGACGCTGGAGGCGGTCGCCGCCTTCACCGAACTCGACCCCACCCGTCCGGACTGGACCCGGGCCGAGATGGCGGGGCTCATCGAGAGGGCGCTGGCGCCGGCCGGCACCCTCTGGCTGCTGGAGGGTTCCCAGCTGGTCGCCGCCAGCGGCCCCAAGCGCCGGGTCGATCTCCCCGACGCGGGCTGGCTGGCCCCGGCGCTGCGGGCCGAGCGCGCCCCCGCGCGCCTGCGGAGGCTGCTCTCAGAGCTGGGAGGCCTGGATCTGCTCGTCACCCCCATCCTGGTCGAGGGCGTCCTGGCCGGTCTGATGACGGCCGGCGCCCAGGGGGCCCCTCCCAACGAGACCCGCCGCCTGATGTCGGTCCTGGCCGGCCAAGCCGGGGTGGTGCTGGGCCGGCTCCGCCTCGTCGACGCCCTGGCCCGCGAGCGGGGCATGATGAACGCCATCCTCGAGCACTCGCCGGTGGGCGTCATGTTCCAGGACGCGGCCGGCCGCATCGTGTACGCCAACCCGGCCGTGGAGCGCGTCTACGAGGTGCCCGCCGCGACCATGGTGGGGCGCAGCCTGGAGGGCCTTCTGGCCCAGGCCGGAGCCGCTCCCATCGCGGACGTGGAGGCGGAGGAGCCGGGCGCCCGCGAGCTCAGGATCCCCGGCCTGGACCGTGTCGTGCACCTGCGCGAGGTGACCATCCCGGGGCGTGGGGGGGAGCCCGAGGGCATCCTCTCCATGCACGAGGACGTGACCCAGCAGCGCCAGGTCATGGAGGCCAAGGACCTCATGCTGCGCGCCATCGGGCACGAGGTGCGAAGCCCCGCCGCGGCCATGAAGAACGTGCTCGCCAGCGTGCTCCAGTGGAACGACCAGATCGACCCCGAGCAGCGCTTCGAGCTCATCGAGGAGGCCTACGAGATGTCGGACCGCCTCCTGAGCCTGGTCGAGGGCCAGCTCATCATCAGCAAGCTGGAGACGCGCCGCTTCGAGCCCAACGCCTCGCCCGTGAGCGTGGAGCTCACCATCGCCCAGGTCATGGGGGTCCTGCGGCACCGCTATGGGGAGCGCACGGCCGCCGTCTCCGTGCGCGTGGACCACGGCCTCGCCGCCGCCATGTGCGAGCCCACGCACCTGAGCCAGGTCCTGACCAACCTGATCGGCAACGCGCTCGAGTACACCGGTGGGCCCATCGGCGTCCGCGCCCGCAGCCTGGGTGGCTGGCTCGAGATCGCGGTCGGCGACCGCGGCCCCGGGCTCTCCGCGGACCGGGTCGGCTCCCTCTTCCAGAAGCCTGGCGCGGCGGGCCGCAACCGGGCCCGGGGCGGGCTCGGACTGGGCCTCTACCTGTGCCGCCTGGTGGTGGAGAGGAGCTTCGGTGGACGCATCTGGCTGGACGGCCAGCCGGGCGGGTCGACCTTCCGCTTCACGGTCCCCTCGGCGGCCACCGCCGGGCGTGGCCAGCACGTCGCCGCCGCCGGCGGCTGAGGGCGGCCCCGCCGCGGGGGCCGGCCTCTGGGTGCGCGTGGGGGGCGGGCTCGAGCTCGTCCCAGGGGGCGCCCGCCACGGGCCGGCAGACCCCGGCTTCCCGCCCCCGGGGGGTCCCTGGCGCCCGCTGCTCAGGGACGGGCGCCTGGCCGGGTGGGCGGCGGCCGGCGGCCCGGGCCACGCCGCGCTCGTGGCGGAGGCCGAGGAGTCGGGCGCCCGCATCGCCCAGGAGCGCCGCACTCAGCTCCTGGGGCGCCTCGACCACAAGCTGCGCTCCTCGCTCCTTCTCCTCCAGGAGTCGGCCCGCGGCGCCGCCTTTGGCCGCACCGAGGCGCTCGAGGCACTCAGCGAGCAGGCGGAGGAGGTGGCGCGGCGCGCGGCGGGCCTGGCCACCGCGGCCGTCGACCCCGGGGACCCCGCCCGCGCCGTGGTCCTGGCCGCAGCCTTCCGCCTGGCGGCCAGGGACGTCGATCTGGAGGCGCCCCCGGACGCCATCGTCTGGGCGCCGGAGCCCTCGCTCGTGGAGGCTCTGGTCCGGCTCCACAA
>JBOHUY010000364.1:0-6825 GCA_050735015.1 Candidatus Dormibacterales bacterium
TCCCAGACGTCCGCGACCAGATCCAGGACGCGGTCGCGGTCGGCGGGCCTGAGCGGCCTCAGCTCTATGTCCGGCGGGGCTTCCAGTGGGCCACCCCCGAAGGCACGTCAGGAGCCTCGAACACGACCGCGCCGCCGGGCCCGGGCGCCAGGTGGGACTCCAGCCAGAGCCGTGCCTCCTCCTCCCGCCAGGGCTCCCCGACCCGGAGCCGGCAGTCCTCAAGGGCCTGCTCCAGGCTCGCGAACCGCTGCCGGGCGGGCCGCGTGAAGGCGGCCAGGTCGGGCTCGATGCCCATCCATCGGAGCAGGTTGTAGAGATCCCACAGCTGGGGCTGGCGGGCCCGCCGAAGGCCGGTGAAGGTCTCCCAAAGCAGCTCCGCCGGGTGCCGCAGCTGGGCGTCGCGGAGCTCGACGAAGACGCGCTCCCGAGCTCTTTCCTCCACCTTTTCCAGGAAGGGGACGGCCTCGGCCACCGAGTAGAGGACGTGGCAGCAGACGACGAGGTCCGCGGGCGCCACCTCGGCCTCCTCCCAGGCGCTCGCCACCAGGGTCAGGTTGGGCGCCTCCGGGATCCTCTCGCGCATGCCCTGGGAGGGCTCGACGGCCGTCACCCAGTCGACGAGGGAGGTGAGCGGCGCCGTCTGCCGGCCGGTCCCGGCCCCCACGTCGATGACCGTCTTGCCGGGCCCCAGAAAGGGCGCCAGGAGCTCCAGGAAGGGGTCGGGGCCGTCCTCCGCGGCCCCGTAAGAGGCCGCTCGGCGATCCCAGAAGGCGGCCGGGCGGGCGCCCCCCAGCTGCTCTGAGCGGGCCTCCACCAGCCCCCGCCAGTGGGCGGCCCAGTCCACCCCCGTGACGTGATCGGGGCGGGGGCCGGGGACGCTCACGGAGAGGTATGGTAGGGAGCCGCGCGAAAGGGCATGCCCGCGAGGGGCCGGGAGAGGGCACGTTGTTCGAGGCCTGGGGCCGATTCGTCCACCGACACCGCTGGCCGGTCCTGGCCGCGTCCGGGGTCCTCCTCGCCCTCTCGGTGGCCGGCCTGCGCATGGGGGGCAGCCTCACCAACTCCAGCCCCGCGCGGAGCGGGCTCGAGTACGCGCGTGCCACGCGCCTCATCGCGAGCCAGATCCCGCAGTCCTCCTCCGCGGGCGGCGACCAGTTCGACGTGCTCTTCAGCAGCCCTCGCCTCAGAGTCTTCGACCCCGCCTTCCGCTCCGCCGTCGAGGCCGCCCTCCAAGAGCTCGGGCGAGACCCCCGCGTCTCCAAGGTCTCGACCCCCTACGACGGCGGCGCCGAGGCCCCCACCCTGGTCTCCCGGGACGGCCGCCAGGCGGTCGCGCTCGTCGACACCAAGGACCCCTACTCGATCGCCCGCGGCTATTACCCGGCCCTCGCCGCCGAGGTCCGGCCCGGCCCCCTTTTCGAGGTCATCACGGGCGACCTCGCCATCAGCAAGGCCTTCAACGACGTCCTCGAGAGCGACGTCCAGCGCGCCGAGCTGGTCTCGCTGCCGCTCTCGCTCGTCCTGCTGGCGATCGTGTTCGGGGCGCTCGTGGCGGCCCTGCTGCCGGTCGGCGTCGGCATCCTGGCCGTGGTCGGGGGGGTGACCGGCACACTGCTCCTGGCCCGCGCCACCGACGTCTCCCAGTACGCCCTCAACATCGTGACCCTGATCGGCCTGGGGGTGGCCATCGACTACTCACTTTTCATCGTCAACCGCTTCCGCGAGGAGCTGGCGGCGGGGGCCGGGCGGGAGGAGGCCGTCGCGCGCACGGTGGCCACGGCCGGGCGGGCGGTCACCTTCTCGGGCCTGACGGTGGCGGCCGGGCTCTCGGGCATGCTCTTCTTCAGGGGCACCTTCCTGGCGTCCATGGGGGTGGCGGGTGGCATGGCCGTCGTCCTCGCCGTCGTCTACGGGCTGACCTTCCTGGTCGCCCTGCTCTCCATCCTGGGGCCCGCCGTGGACCGCTTCCGGGTGCCGCTGCGCCGCCCCGGGAGGGGGGGCTTCTGGCGGCGCGCCGCCCTCGCCGTCATGAGGCGGCCCGTCCTCTTCCTGGTGCCCGCCCTGGCCGCGCTCTTGGTCCTCGGCTATCCCTTCCTGCACATACGCCTGTCCAACGGCAGCGTGGACGGCCTGCCCCCGGGCATCCCCGCCCGCGACGGCTACGACCGGCTGGTCGGCGACTTCCCCGGCCAGAGCCAGGACCTCTACGCGGTGGTGGTGGACTTCAAGGGCGGGAGGCCGCTCACGCCCGCCCGCGTGGGCCGGCTCTACGACCTCGAGCGCAGGCTGGCCGCCCTCCCCGGCGTGGTCGGCGTGCACGGGGTCGTCGACTCCGGGTCCCACCTCTCGCGGGCCCAGTACGAGGCGCTCTACGCGCGGCCCCCCTCCTCCTTCCCGGCCACCCTCAGAAGGCAGCTGGCGGGCTCGGTCGGGCGCAACATCGCGGTCCTCTACGTGGAGGGCGACAAGGACCCCTCCAGCCAAGGGGCGCGGAGCATCCTGGCTTCGATCAGGAACGGGCCCGGCGTGGGCGGGGCCCAGGTCCTGGTCACCGGCCAGACGGCCTTCGACGTGGACACGGTCGACTTCATCCTCGGCCACGTGCCGGCGGCGATCGGGTTCGTGCTCTTCGTCACTTACGTGGTCCTCTTTCTGCTCACCGGCTCGGTCCTGCTCCCTCTCAAGGCCGTCCTGGTCAACCTGCTCTCCATCTCGGCCGCCTTCGGCGCCCTCGTCTTCGTCTTCCAGGACGGCCACCTGAGCTCCTTTCTGGGCTTCACCGCCCAGGCCATCGACCCCACCGTGCCCGTGCTCCTCTTCTGCATCGTGTTCGGGCTCTCCATGGACTACGAGGTCATGCTGGTGAGCCGCATCCAGGAGGAGCACCGGCGCGTCGAGGACAACCGTATGGCGGTGGCGGAGGGCCTCGAGCGCAGCGGCCGGATCATCACGGGGGCGGCCGCCATCATGGTCGCCGTCTTCGGCGCCTTCGGCCTCGCCCAGACCATAGTCATCAAGGAGGTCGGCCTCGGCCTCGCCATCGCGGTGGCCGTGGACGCGACCCTGGTCAGGGGCATCATCGTGCCCGCCGTCATGAGGCTCTTGGGACGCTGGAACTGGTGGGCGCCGGCCCCCCTGGCCCGGCTCTACGGCCGCCTGGGGACGGCCGAGGCCGTGCCCGCCCCCGCCGAGCTGACCGGCTGAGGCCGGCCGGGGCCTTCAGCGCACCCCGACCAGGATCCTGTCCTCCAGCCACTGCCAGGCGAAGCCCGCCTCCGAGAAGCCGGCCCGGATGAGCGCCGCCCGCCAGAAGGCGGGCTCGCCTCTCGAGTGGTGGTCGGGGTGCCCGCCCCACCTTTCCCGGCGGACGGCGGCGAGGGCGGCGAGGCCGGGCTCCGACTCGACCGCCTCCCACCACTGCGGCCACGTCTCCGCACCCGCCGGGGCCGGCTCCGCCCTCAGCGCCGCCGCCGCCGCCGCCAGGGCGCCCTCCCCGGCGTCGAAGGTCATGTGGTCGCCGTTCACGAAGACGGCTCCCGGGCGGAGCAGCCCGGCCAGGGTCCCGCAAAGGCGCACCGCCTCCTCCGGGGCCAGCCAGTGCAGGGCGGTCGTGGAGAGGGCGGCGTCGACCCCGCCCACGAGGCCCAGGCCCGCCTCCCAGCCCGGCTGGCGGAGGTCGGCCTCGACCCAGGTGATCCTGCCCCCGCGGTCGCCGTGCCCGCGCCGGCCCATCTCCAGCAGGAGGGGGTCCCCGTCCACCGCCACGACGCGGGCCTGGGGCAGGCGGTCGCAGACGCGCACGGCCAAAGAGCCTGGGCCGGAGCCCAGGTCGAGGACCACCGGGGCCTCGCCCGCCATGACCCGGACGAGGTCGATCATGACCCCGAAGCGCTCCTCCCGGCGGGCCACGCCGGCCGCCTGCTGGGCCTCCCAGCGCGCCACCCAGCGGGCCCAGTCCGGCTCCCCGGCCCCCCGCGCGCCCTTCCCCGCCATGCGGCCATTGTCACGCACCCCGGAGGCGCCCGAAACGAGGCGGGCGCCCGGCCCGGGCTCCACTAGCATTCCGGACATGGGGTTCACGCCCGGCGAGACCGCCGTCCTGAGCCGCTACGTGACCAACGTGGACAGGCCCGTCTTCGCGCTCCGCAACCTCCCCGAGGTGGTCAAGGGTGCCCTCTTCAGCCGCTACTCGAGGACCGAGAAGTCCCTTCGGCGGGTGCTCCTGGACGAGTTCATCAACACCCCCGAACTGGGCTTCGAGGCGCTCGTGGGGGCGGGCCCCGACCCCGCCGCGGACCTGGTCGCGGTGCGCCGCGCGGAGGACTTCTACGAGCGGGTGCTGGTCGGCTACGGTGACGACTCGGTGGCGGAGCTGGCGGGCGCGCACCTGGCCCTGGAGGAGGTCTCCATGCTGGCCGCCAAGGCCCTGGAGGACTCCCGCATCGGCATCTCCCCGCTCGAGAAGTCGACGCGATACGTGCGCTTCGACCGCCCGGGACCGGACGGGGCCTTCCTCTACCACCGCGGCCCCGAGATGGACCACCCCGCCTACCGCCCGGCCATGGACGGTCTCTTCACGGCCTACTCCGAGATGGTGGGCCCGCTCACCGAGCGGGTGCGCGCCGAGCACCCCCCGGAGCCAGGCGAGACCGAGCGGGCCTGGAAGACGGCCACCCGGGCCAAGGCGCTGGACCTCCTCCGGGGGCTGCTCCCGGCCGGGGCGCTCACCAACGCCGGCCTCTTCGGGAACGGCCGGGCCTTCGAGCACCTGATCACCAAGCTGGCCGCCTCGGAGCTGCCGGAGTGCCGGCGCCTGGGCGTGGAGGCCCACCGCGAGCTCTCCCTGGTCATCCCCGCCTTCCTGCGCCGGGCCCTGGACGATCGCCACGGGCGCCCGGCCGCGGAGAGGCTGGAGCGCACGAGAGAGGCGCTCGCCGGCCTGGCGCCCCTCGGCCGGGCGGGGCCGGAGCCGGCCGCCGTCCGCCTCCTGGAGCACGACCCCGAGGCCGAGCGGAAGGTGCTGGCGGCGGCCCTCTTCGGGCATTCCAACTTGCCCCTGGACCGGCTTCCCGCCGGCGCCGATGCCGAGCGCGTGCTGGAGGCGGCGGCGGGGGGAAGGAGCAACCGCCGCCAGAAGGCGCCTCGGGCTTTCGAGCACGCCGTCTACCTCTTCGAGGTGGTGGCCGACTTCGGCGCCTACCGCGACCTCCACCGCCACCGCATGGCCAGCCAGGAGCGCCAGGTGCTGGGCACAGAGCTCGGGTACGAGGTGCCCGCGGAGCTGGCGCGGATGGGCCTGGGGGACCGCTACCGCGAGGCGGCGGAGTCCGCCGCCACCGCGCACCGCCTCATCGCGACCGGCCTGGGCCCCGTCCTGGGCCAGTACGCGGTCCCCATGTGCCACCGGCTGCGCTGGTTCCTGCGCCTCAACTTGCGCGAGGTCTTCCACCTCTGCGAGCTGCGCACGACCCCCCAGGGCCACCAGGACTATCGGCGCGTGGCCCAGGAGATGTTCAGGCGCGTCGAGGAGGTTCACCCGCGCCTGGCCCGCTACGCCTCTTTCGTGGACATGGGCCCGGGCGACGAGCTGGAGCGGCGGCGCAGCGAGCGGAGGTTGGACGAGAGGCTCGACCGGCAGGGCGTTGTCTGAGTCCGCGACCGCCGGTGAGGAGGTCGTGCGCGCCCTCCAGGAGGTCGGGGCCAGGACCCTGTTCACCCTCAACGGGGGCCACATCTGGCCGGTCCTCGACGCCGCCCGGCGCCTCCGGATGCGGGTTGTGGACACACGCGACGAGCGCACCGCGGCCTTCGCCGCGGAGGCGACCTCCAAGCTGACACGGACGTGCGGGTTCGCCGCCGTCACGGCCGGCCCCGGGGTCACCAACGCCCTCACCGCCCTGGCCGGGTCTTGGGCGAGCGACAGCCCCCTCTTCCTATTCGGGGGCAGGGCGGGGTCGGCCAGATGGGGCCAGGGCCAGCTCCAGGAGATGGACCACCTGGCCCTGGTGGGGCCGCTCACGCGCGAAGCCGCCACGCTGACAGAGGGCGGGCGGGCGTTCGAGACCGCCTCCCGGCTGGTGGCCCGGGCGTGGAGCGGGCGCACGGGCCCGGTCTTCATGGACGCCCCCGTCGAGGTGCTCTTCGGAGCCGTGGAGGTGGGGGGCCTGCGCACGGCCCGGAGGCCCGACCCGGGGCCGGAGCCCGACCCCGACCAGGCCGCCCTGGCCGGGCGCCTCCTGGGCGAGGCCGCCCGCCCCGTCATGGTCGTGGGCCAGATGGCCTGGTGGGCCAGGTGCGAGGAGGCGGTCAAAGAGCTCGCGGAGCGGGCCCTCGTGCCCGTCTACACGGCCGGGCAGGCGCGCGGCATGGTGCCGGGCGGGCACCGGCTGCGGTTCTCGAGGTCGAGGGCGGCGGCCCTGGGCCGGGCCGACCTTGTCCTCCTCGTGGGCGCCCCCCTCGACTTCCGGCTCGGCTTCGGCGAGCCGCCCCTGGTCAACCCCTCGGCGAAGCTGGTCTACGTCGACGCCGACGCCGCCGGCAAGGCGCGTGCGCCTGCCGCCGCCCTCTACGGGGACATGCGGGCGGCCCTCGGCGAGCTGGCCGCGAGCGCCTCCGGGGCCGGGGCCGGGAGGCCTGGCTGGCGGAGCTCCGCGGCCTCGAGCAGGCGGCCGCGGAGGCCGACCGGCCCCTGCTTCATTCGGACCAGGTCCCCGTCCACCCCGCCCGCCTGGTCGCGGAGGTGGCCCGGGTCCTCGACCCCGACGCCGTCGTGATCGGGGACGGGGGCGACTTCGTCTCCTTCGCGGGGCGCTTCATCGAGCGCCA
>JBOHUY010000365.1:0-3389 GCA_050735015.1 Candidatus Dormibacterales bacterium
CCGTATCGAGCGTGACGGGCTGGGCGTGAGCTTCCACAGCCGGCATCACCCCCTCCAGGACTACCTGGGCGCGCTCGAGCGCAACGGCCCCCTGGTGGGGGCCCTGCGGGAGGTGGGGGAGCCCGCCGAAGCTGGGCCGCGCAGGAGGATTCGATGGCAGAGGGTGCCCCTCTTCCTGCACGTGAGGGCTGTCAAGCGGGGGCCCCTGACGTCCGGGCCCGCTACGCCTCCCGGCGGCGGAAGCTCCACAGCGCGACCGCCAGGATGATCGCGATCCAGACCGCCACCCAGACCACGTAGGCGGTGCCCGGGGGGTTGGCGACGAAGAAGGGGAAACTGCGCGCGCCCCGGCCCCCCGCCAGCGTGGCGGCGACGAGCTCGGGCGGCTCCAGGCTGTAGGTGGCCCCCCGCCAGAGCCCGTCCGTGGGCAGCAGCACCCTGCTCACAGAGCCCACGCCCATGACGGCCTGGTTGTCGAAGGCGATCCCGAATTGGCCGACCACCCCCGCCATCCAGGCGATGCCGAAGAGGACCACCGAGATGACGCCGCCCGTGATCGCTGAGAGGCGGGTGCTGAAGAGGATGGTCAGGGTCATCAGGACCACGCCCTCGCCGATCAGGTAGGCCACCATCTCGACGGGGTGCACGGGGTGGTAGCCGGTCGTCCAGCGCACGACCAGCAGCTCCAGGATCGACGACCCCGTCGTGTAGGCGGCGATGAGGGCGGCCAGGCCCAGCCACTTGCCCGCCACCACCTCGCCCCGCCGCACGGGGCGGGCGAGGACGGCGAGGGTGACCCCCGACTCCACCTCGGAGCTGATGGTGGGCGCGGCCACGAAGGCGGCGCTCAGGGCCAGCACGAAGCTGAACATGAACATGACCAGGATGAGAAGGGTGGCCGCCACCGTCCTCATCTCGCCCGTGGTGATGGGCTTGCCGTTGTCCGTGATCGTGGTCAGGCGCTGGAAGCCCCAGCCGTTGAGCGCGATCACGACCAGCGTCAGCAGCAGGAGCGCCAGCAGCAGCCTTCGCCGGGAGGCCTCCTTGATGGTCAGGCGGGAGATGGTCCAGACCGCGCTCACCGCTCCTCCTCGCTGAGCAGCTGCAGGAAGCGGTCCTCCAGGTTCTGGTGCCTCGGCTCCACGGCGTGGACGCGCCCACCCATGCCCACCGCCGCCGCCACCAGTTCCGGGATGCGGTCCTCCTTGAGCCCGCGCAGGGTCAGCCACTCGCCCTCGTCGAAGAGCTCGCCGAAAGAGCCCAGGTGGGCGCGCTGGTCGGGGGCGAGGCCGGTCACCCGCATCTTGACGGCGTCGCCCCTCAGCAGCTCGTCCATGGTCCCGGTGGCGATCACCCGGCCCCTATCCACGATCGCGACCCGGTCGCAGACCTGCTCCACCTCGGCCAGCAGGTGGGAGTTGAGGAAGACGGTGACGCCGCGGCCTCGCAGCTGTCTTATGACTTCGCGCACGTCGTGCCTGCCGACGGGGTCGAGGGCGGAGGTGGGCTCGTCCAGGAAGACGAGCTCGGGCCGGCCCAGGAGGGCCACGCCCAGGCCCAGGCGCTGCTGCATGCCCTTGGAGTAGGTGGCCACCCGGTCGTCGCCGCGGTCGGACAGCCCGACCTCCGTGAGCGCCTCCGAGATGGCCTTGCCCCAGACGCTTCTGGGCAGGCGGGCCAGCTCGCAGTGGAGCGCCAGCACCTCCCGCCCGGAGAGCCAGTCCTGGTAGCGGAAGAGCTCGGGCAGGTAGCCCATGTGGGCGCGTGCGGCCACGTCTCCCGCCCTCACGCCGAGCACCATGGCCTCGCCCGAGGTGGGCGCGATGAGGCCGGTCAGGAGCTTGACGGCGGTCGTCTTGCCGGCCCCGTTGGGGCCCAGGAAGCCGAAGATCTCACCCCGCGGGACGGTCATCGTGAGGCCGGCCAGGGCCACGGTCCTGCCGTACCTCTTGGCCAGCTCCACGGTGTGGATGGCGGGGGAGGAGGAGTCGGGCTCCGCCGCCCGCTCCTCCTCGACCGCGGTCAGCCCGGCGGGCGCCCTCTCAGCCAAGCCCGCGGGCCGCGTCGATCACGGCCTGCTGGTCGAGCATGCCGCCCACCGCGTGCACGACGCCGCCGCTCTCCCAGACCACCGCCGAGCCCAGGCCGCTGTTCTCGGTGATGAGCACGCCGGAGGCGCCGTCGACGGTGACCGGCTGCGACGACATGTAGGCGGTCGGGATGGGGATGGGCAGGGCCGCGGTGGGGTCTCCCAGGCTCTTCAGCTGGGATGCCAGCGCGGACGGGACGCCCGGCTGGCTCAGGAGGTAGTCCTCGATCTGGGTCACGGTCAGCGAACCGTTGGTGGAGATGGCCGGGGGCCGGGCGACGGCAACCGCGAAGGTGGGCGCGGAGCCCAGCCCGCCGCCCCCGTAGGTGGCCACGATGGCGGGCCCTGCGGTGGCGTAGAGGGTGCTTCCGTCCATGCCATTGGGCATGGGCGGCAGCTGGGCGCCGAGGGTGGCGGCGTGCGCGGCGGCCAGCTGCGCCGAGAAGGTGAAGCTGCCGCGCTCCTGGCCCGCAACGAAGTAGGCGGGCACGCCGCTCACGCCCGAAGGCAGCTTCGCCGGGAGGGTGAGCGTGAGGCCGGATGCGGCCTCCGCCGCGGCCACAGAACCCACCTGCCGGGGCGCCGACATGGCGCCCAGCTTCTCGGTCCCGTAAGCGCGCAGGTCGGGCAGCGCGTGCAGCTCCGAGGCGCTCACGTCGAAGGTGACCACGTGGGTGGGCTCGAAAAGGGGCCGCAGGGGCCCGACCGCGGCGGCCGCCGCCGTCCCGCTCACGAGGAGGACGGCCGCGACCGCCACTACGGGCTTGGCGGCGGGCCGGATCCGGACCGACTCGAAGCGGCCGCGGAAGCGCTCCCAGCCCCCCGGCGACCGCTCGGCCCGGATGCGCGATCGCATGGCGGCCAGAGCGCTGTCCGTCCGGGGCGTGGGGGCCGGGCCCTCGAGCAGGCCCGAGGCCGCCCGCATGTCCTCTCTCATGCCGGCCAGCGCCGCCCCGCAGCGCTCGCACGTCCGAGCGTGCGCCCGCTGCGCGTCCAGAACCGAGTCGGGGTCGTCGGCCAGGCGCCTGAGGATGCCGTCAGGCAGGTGTCGCATGTTCCATCTCCTTGCGGAGGGCGGCCTCGGCCCGGCGCAGCCGGGTCCCGACCTGCCCGATTCCAACTCCCATGGCGGCCGCCACCTCCGCGTAGCTGAGCCCGCTGTAGCGGAGCGCGAGGACGGTGGTGGACGACTCGGGGAGCCGTGCCAGCGCCCTTCGCACGGCCCGGCGGCGTTCCGCCTCCACCACCTCGAGCTCGGGGTCCGCGACCGGCGCCGGCTCCTCCTGCGCCAGCTCCCGCC
>JBOHUY010000366.1:0-9413 GCA_050735015.1 Candidatus Dormibacterales bacterium
CACGTTCTGTCTAGCTATTTCTCCGATGGAACACTAGCGGGCTGTGTATCCGCGCCGGGCGAGGTCCTCGGAGAGCACCCGCGTCATGGACGCGAGGTCTGCGGGCGCCAGCTCGTGCTGGAAGGCCTCGCCACGCTCCGCGCTGAAGGCGTAGCGCCCGAGAGCCCGGTCGAACCCGGCGTCGGGCGCCAGACCTGAGAACCGGAGCATGGCGTCGAACGCCCGGCCCGGGTCGGCGACCACGTCCTCATAGCGGACCTCCAGCCAGCTCTCGGCGGGCAGCCGCGCCGCGGCGGCGTCGAAGGCCCTGATCAGGATCTTCCACAGGATCGCCGCCAGGGCCGGGAACGAGCGCCCCTCCTCCAGCCATTCGGCCTCCTCGGAGGCCGTCAGCGGTCCCCACTGCCAGCGGGAGGGTCCCTGGTACCCGCGCCACCAGTCCATCTGGAGCCAGGAGTTGGCGACCGCCCTCCCGTCGCGGACGACGTGGATGAAGCGCGCTTGCGGGAAGACGCGCTGGATGAACCCGGCTCGCGGCCACCCGGTGAACTTGTGGAGGTAGACGGGCTTGCCTTGGGCGCGTACGCGGCTCGTGAAGAACTCCCCGAAGCGGCGCTCGAGCCATGGGGTGACGTCGCCCGCCAGTAGGTCGCGGAAGGGGTCGACCACTATGGGGGAGACCTCGCGCCGGAGGGCGTCGTAGGCCTCGGAGGGCGCGTATCGGATCCGGCCCTTCCGGGTCAGGCCGACCGGGAGCTGGCGGTAGAGCGAGCTGTTCCACCGATCCCGATGGGCGAGCAGCGGGATGTTGTCCTCGATGTTGGAGACGAATCCCGCGCCCGGGTGGCGGGCGAGGACCTCCTGGACGAGCGTGGACCCGCACCTGCCGGTGCCGAGCACGAAGACAAAGCTCGTATGATCCCAGTCGAACGCGAGAGGCGTCGCCACGCCTGTCAGGGTGTCCGGGTGGGGGTCACGGGGCTCCCTCCACGCAGCCTTCGGCGATGGCCACCGCGCATCGATGCTCGACGGCCTTGCCGTCGCTGCCGGCTACTCGCTGTGGGCAGAAGCTGACCAGAACCGCTTCTCACGATTCGAGTTTTGATCGCCCCAGGTGAAGCGATGATGAACTCGGATCGTGACCCGACTTCAGCCCACGTTCACGATGCTCCCCCAGGCTGATCCCAACGACCTGGCAGATAGGGTCGAATTCATTGAGGAGGTGCACCTTCTGATGCACTTGAAGCGAAAGCTCGTTCTGTTCGGAACACCCGCCGTCGTGCTGGCAGGACTGGGATCCGTCGCTGCCCTCTCCCCGGTCGCACTGACGGTCCTACCGGCCGCGGCGGTGAGCCACTCCGTCAAGTCCACCGAGACCCCCGAGGGGGCCACGGGAGAAGCCAAGTCCACCGAGGTGGACGCCCCCGGTGGCGCCAACCTGCAGCAGGGACCCGATGTCCAGCAGGGACCCGATGTCCAGCAGGGACCCGATGTTGCGGGCGCCGGCTAGGTCGGACAGAAACAACCGATCGGAGGGGGGCCGTCGGGGGCCCCCTCTCGTTTCTGGCCCGGATCTCGTCGGCTCGCCTCAGCTCGCGGGTCTCGCGTTCCAGGTCGGCGATCCGTCGCTTGTCCGCTGTCGTGCTGCCGGCACGTGGGGCGCGGCCGCCGGCCCCGGCCGGCGACCGCGGGGAAGGTCAGTCCCTGCGGCCGCTCGGCGGCAGGCTGACCCCCAGGCCGACCATGGCGAGGCTGCCCACCCCCCCGATCGCAGCCAGACGGCGGGGAGACCGCGAGAGCCACTCCCCGGCGGCCCCGCGGCCACCGGCCAGACGCTGTCCAGCCCAAGCGCGATGACCGGGAAGACCAGCCCCAGCGAGAGCAGCTGCAGGGCCTGGTCCCTCCCGGCCGGGTCCGCGAACCGGGACAGCGCGACCAGGACGAAGGCGATCGTCTTGGGCCCGTGGTCCCCACGACCGCGCCGTCGGCCCCCGCCCGTAGGGCCGGAACGGTGCCCGCGCTGCGGGCCACCGCCTCGTCCAGCGAACGCCGGTGGCGGACAGCCTGGACGCCCGGGTAGACGAGGTAGGCCGCCCCCACCAGCTTCACGACCGTGATGACCTGGGCCACGCGCTCGACCAGCGCAGCCCACCCCGAAGGCCACGGCCACGACCGGCGCGACCAAGCCCACCTCGTTGCCGACCACCGTCAGCAGCGTCATGCGCCGGCCGCGAGCGCGCGGATGATCGTGAAGAGCGCGCTCGGCCGGGCAGCGCGACGAGGACGGCCGAGATGCCCGCGAAGGCCAGGAGATGGCTTGCCGGCACCATGGGCCGAAGGGACATCACGCGGGCGGGGCCGCCCTCCCCGACGGGGACGCAGCTCATGGGTCAGTCCTCCGGGCGCACCGGTGGGGGCCGGGGCCGAAGGCGGCGAAGGGCCACGCCCGACCACGCCCCCGTGAGCGCCAGGAGCACCCCCGCCAGGAGCGTGAAGAGCGTGGGCACGACGCCCCCCAGCCGCCCGAAGCCGAGGATGGCGCCGAGGGCGTCGGCCGTCGGTCCCAGGCCCAGGCTCACCTGCAGCCAGGCCAGCGGCAGGCCCCAGCCGAGGGCGCCCGCGGCGGCGGCGGCCGAGAACGCGGCCCGGGCCCGCAAGAGAAGACCGAGGGCCACGCCGACCGCGAACGTGACCCACCAGAGCCCGGCCTCCGAGGCCGCCCAGCAGGCGGCCGTGCCCAGGCCCACCAAGGCCCAGGTGGCAGGGGCGGCCAGGTGTCTCACGGGGAGAGCTCCCAGGCCGTCGACCCCTTCTGCGAGCGCGCCTCGAAGGCGCCCACGATGGGGCTGTAGCGCCCCGCCCACCACTCGGCGACGCGATTCTCGTACCAGGGCGAGGCGGGGTTCTCGCTCTGCCCGCCCGGCAAGGAGCCGTAGGCGGCGCCGCCCAGGTCCACCACCATGCGCCAGCTGGGCCCGTGCGTGGAGGGCGAGCCCTCCGCCGCGTCCGGGGTGAACCGGTCGCCCCGGTCCGCCCGAGGTCCGTAGGAGAGGCCGGGGACATCGATCAGGGACTGCAGCTGGCGCGTGTGGATGGCCCCCCATGTCCACTTGGTGGGGTCGGGGCCGAGCCTGCGGGTGAGCACGTCGAGGGCGTCCGCGAACGCCCTCACCATGACGTCGGGCGCCTGCCGCACGGCGCCGTCCGGCAGGCTGAAGGCGGGGTTCTGCTCGTCGCCCAGGGTCCACGCCTCGAGGTCCATGCCCAGGACCCCGTCGAAGGCGGTCCTGTCGAGGCCCACGTGGCGGGCGTCCCACCAGGGCTGGAAGGTGTCCGCCAGGTAGGAGTTCCAGAAGGTCCACCAGATGGCGGCTCCCGCGGAGCCGGCGTCCATACGGCCGTTCCAGGCCGCCAGGAGGCTCCGCGCACGCTGCTGCTGGAGGGTGAGCTGGGTGCCCTGCAGGGAGCCCAGGAGGCGGGGCACGATCTCGCCGGCCAGGAAGTCGTGGGTGTCGTTCTGGATGGCCTCCATGGCGGCGGGGGTGAAGGGGCCCGCCCCGGCCAGGAGCGAGTGGATCTCGTCGGCCCGGTAGCCGGGGTCGAAGTCCATGGTCGTCCCGATGTAGTAGGGGTAGTCGGGGCCGACGGGGCGCTGGTTGGCCGTCCAGAGGACGTGCCCGGGGGGGTCGTAGACCTGGGGCACGGCCTGGAAGGGGATGGTCCCGGTGACGTCGTACTGTCCGGTGCCCGCCATGGGCAGCCAGGGTTCGCCCTGCGCCACCAGGGGGTAGTAGCCGGCCGAGATCATGCCCACGTTGCCGTGGACGTCCGCGTAGGCGAAATTCTGGGAGGGGGCGTGCCAGGCGCTCAGCGCGGCCCGGAACTGGTCCCAGTCGGAGGCCTGGGCGACGCCGATGAGGGCGCCCAGGTCATCGGAGGGGAGGTTGCCCGCCCACCAGACCGCCAGGGTCTGTCCCTCCTGCGTCATGACCGGCCCGTGCACCGTCAGGCGCACGGTCAGCCGGCGGGGCGCGCCGCCCCTGACCGGGATCTCGTATACGACCTTCTTGAAGGGCGTCCAGGCGCCGTCCCAGAGGTAGCGGCCGGGGTGCGCGCGGTCGGTCTTCTCCTGGTAGTAGAAGGTGGCCTGGTTCTGGGTGTCCGTGAGGCCCCATGCGATGGACCGGTTGCGCCCGATCAGGACCACGGGCGTGCCCGGGATGCCGACCCCCTCGGCGTGGTAGCCGGGGGCGTCCAGGGAGAGCTGGAACCAGATCGAGGGCAGGGTCAGGTGGAGGTGGGGGTCGTTGGCCAGGAGCGCGCCCCCGCTGACGCTCCGGGAGGCGTCCACGACCCAGTTGTTGCTGGCTCCCCCGGCAGAGATCAGCCCGGGGGGCAGCGCGCGCGTCGCCGCCAGCAGGGCGGAGGCGGCCGCCGCCTCCCGAGGGCCGACCTCGGCCACCCCCCCGGCGGGCGCGATGGGGTCGGGGGGTGCCGCGGGCGCGTAGGGCCCGGGGTCGTAGGGGCTCTGCGGATTGGGGGGCACGACGGGGAACCAGCTCATTGCCCTGTCCTTGCCCAGCGCCTTGACGAGCAAGGCGTAGTCGAGAGGGCCCGTCGTGTAGTCGAGGTCCTGGGTCATGTCGCCCTTGACCAGGAGGCTGTCGACCGGGGTCCAGGGGGCGGGCCGGTAGCCCAGCACCTTGAAGATGGCGGGCAGCCGCCCCGTGCGCTCGTCCTCCGAGATGCGGTCGTTGACGCCCTGCGCGTAGGCCGTGAGGGCGTCGTGGCCGGCCTCGCCCGGGGACATCTGCGACCACTCCAGGCGGGCCGTGCGGAGAAGCCCCAGCTGGAGCTCGAAGGTGTCCGAGGCGAGGGCGGCGGGGCCCACCACCTGCGCGAGCAGGCCCGCCCCCTGGCGCCGCAGGAGGTCCATCTGGAGGAGCCGGAAGCGGGCGTGCAGGTAGCCCGTGGCCAGGAAGAGGTCGTGCTCGTCCCCGGCCACGACGTGAGCCGTGCCGTCGCGCTGGAAGACGACCTCGACGCGGTGGTGGAGGCCGGGCGCGCGCAGGTCCTCGCGGGGCCCGGGCAGGGCGGCGTCGGCCGCCATCGTCCAGGCCCCCGTGCCGGGGTTGAAGGCGGCCCCCAGGGGCGGCAGCGGCCCCGCGCCCAAGAAAGAGGCACCCAGGACCAGGGCCGACGCCAGGAGGGCCAGGCCCAGGTTCGCCAGCGAGGGGACGCGGGAGCGCCTCACGTCACTCCGGGGGCGGAAGCGCCGGGGGGGCGCCCGGCCCTACCGGCGGAGCCTCTCGCCGAGCACGTCCTTGAGGACCCTGGCCTGGTTGTGCTCTTCATCGCGGGCCCCGAAGAGGAGGGTCAGGGGCCCCTCCTGCGCCATCGCCTCAAGCTCGTCGACCGCTTGCCGCCGGGCGTCGCCGGCGAGCTCCTCCCGATAGCGTCGCTGGAACTCCTCCCAGCGCTCGGGACGGTGCCCGAACCAGCGCCGCAGCTCGGCGGAGGGGGCCGCCTCCCGAAGCCAGGCGTCGAGGTGCGCCGCCTCGCGCGTCACCCCCCGGGGCCAGACTCCGTCCACGAGGACCCGGCGCCTGCCGCCCGGGGGCTGGCCGCCCGCAGGCTCACCGTAGACGCGCTCGAGGCGGATGCGGTCCCCGGGTAACGAGCCGCCCTCGTCGAGGAGATGGGCGAAGCAGGGAGCCTCGCCGCCGCCTTCGTCAGCGGTCACAACCAGCCGAATGTTAGCCCGCGCCCGCCCCCCGGAGGCCCGATCGCTGCACAATCAGGAGATGAGTGAGCCGGGCACAGCGCTCGTGGTCCCGAGCGGGTCCGGGCTGGGCGAGGCGGGCCGGCCGGAGGTGGTCGTGGTCCCGGTCCAGGTCGTGATCGGGGAGCGGTCCTTCCAGGACGGCGTCGAGATCACGCCTGAGGAGCTCTTCGGGCTGCTCGAGACCTCGGCCTCGGCCCCCACCACCTCCACCCCCTCCCCGGGCGAGTACCTGGAGGCCATCGAGCGGGCCTCCCAGGAGGGCCGTGACGTGCTCGTCCTCACCCCCGACAGCGCCCTCACGGGCATGCACGCCTCGGCTCTCATCGCGGCCCGCCTGCACCAGGACGAGGGCGGCCGGGGCCGGGTC
Organism: Candidatus Dormibacterales bacterium; assembly: GCA_050735015.1. Taxonomy (GTDB): domain Bacteria; phylum Chloroflexota; class Dormibacteria; order Dormibacterales; family Dormibacteraceae; genus JBOHUX01. The sequence goes on from JBOHUY010000366.1 coordinate 6,153, forward strand.
GAGGTGGTCGACACGAGGACCGCCGCGGGCGGCCTGGGCATGGTCGTGCGGGTGGCGCTGGAGGCCTGCCGGGAGGGCGCCCCCCTGGACTCCGTGCGCGAGCGGGTGCTGGCCGCGCTGCCGGAGGTGCGCATGCTGGGCGCCCTCTCCACCTTGAAGCACCTGGCCCGCAGCGGCCGCGTGCCCAGCGTGGCCACGGGCGCCGCCGACCTTCTGGGCGTCCACCCCGTCTTCGAGCTCCACCAGGGCCGCATCCGGCGGCTGGGCCTGGCCCTGGGCGCGGACGGGGCCGTGCGCGCCCTGACGCGCCACGCCCGCCGGCGCTTCCGGAGCCCGGTCTGGCTGGTCACCTTCCACACGTCCGAGCCGGAGCTGGCCGCCCAGCTCCACGAACGCCTGCGCGAGGCGCTGGCGCCCGCCCGCAGCGAGATCTGCCGCCTGGAGCCCTCCATCGGAGCGCACACAGGCCCGGGCCTGGTCGGGTTCGCGGCCGTCCCCATCAAGAGCGGGCAGGCCGCCTGAGGCGCGGCCGCCGGCCGCGACCCCCTCTCAGACCTGACTCTACCCAAAACCGCCCCCCGAATTGCCACACTATGAGTGTCGATGCCTATCACACCCTGGTCCGTGGCGGCGCTGGGCGCGCTCGGGTACGTCGTGGGGGGGATCCCGGTGGGCTGGCTCCTGGTCCGCTGGCGCAGCAAGCTCGACATCCGCCGCGTGGGCACGGGCAAAATCGGTACCGCCAACATCTACCGGAACGCCGGCCCCGCCCTAGCCGCCCTGGTCGGCCCCCTGCAGTTCGCCCAGGGCCTCGCCCCCGTGCTTATTGCGCGGGCGCTGGGGGCGCCGCCCTGGCTCTGGGCGCTGACCGGCATCTGCGCCGTGATCGGCAACGGGTGGCCCTTCTACTTGGGCATGCGCGGGAGCCGGGGGGTGGCCGTGACCACGGGCGTGGTGGCGGGCCTGGGCATCATCCCGCTCGCCGTCCTGCTCGCTTTCTACGTGCTCGGCCTCATCGCGCAGCGCATCGCTGTGGGCGTCCTGGCGGGCATGGTCGTCCTCCCGATGGCGTCCTACGCCTCCGGCGGGGGCGACGTCGCCGCCGGACTGGTCGTGATCCTGCTCGTGGTCCTGGCCCGGCGCTTGGAGGGCGTGGCCCAGGACCTCCGCGAGGCCCGCCAGGGCAAAGCCTCCCTGGTGGCCCGACGGCTTCTCCTCGACGAGCGCCCGGGGCAGAGCCTGATCGGCCCCAACGAGGGAGGGGCGGGGGCCCCGCAGCCGCACTCCTGAGGCCCGCCGGGGCTCGTCGAGAGCGCGGCCCGCAGGGGCCCCGCGAGATCAGCCCGGGAGCTGGCCCAGCACCACCGTGACCGTGCCCGTGCTGCCGTCCTGGTGCTTGAGGCCGACCTTGACGCTGCGGCCCGGGGAGAGCCCGGCCAGCACGTCGACGAGCGTGCCCCCGTCGGGGGTGGGCTTGCCGTTGAGGGAGGTGATGACGTCGCCCGCCTTGATACCGGCCTTGGCGGCGGGCCCGCCCGGGACCACGGCGGCCACGTAGACGCCGTTGCCGCCCGAGCCTCCGAAGGTGACGCCGCTCCCGATCTCGACGCCCAGGTAGGCGCGCCCGGAGCTGGTCACGTGGCCGCTCTTGATGAGCTGGCCCGCGATCCGGACGACGGTGTTGCTCGGTATCTCGAAGCCGATGCCAGGGGCGCTGCCCCCGATCTGCTGGTCCACGGCGGCCAGCGTGGGGATGCCGACCACGTGGCCGGAGAGGTCCACGAGGGCGCCTCCCGAGTTGCCCGGGTTGATGGCCGCGCTGGACTGGATGACGCCGGGCAGGGTGACCCCGTTGCCCTCGCCGACAGTGCGCCCGAGCGCGCTCACGATGCCCTCGGTGACGCTGGACTGAAGGCCCAGGGGGTTGCCGATGGCCATCACGATGTCGCCCACCTGGAGCTTGGAGGAGTCTCCGAAGGAGGCCGGGTGAAGGCTGGGCGCGGAGACCCTGATCACGGCCAGGTCGCCGGCCGCGAAGGCTCCCACCAGCCGGGCCGGGAACTTGCGGCCGTCCGCCAGCGTGACCGAGTAGGAGGAGGCGCCCGCCACCACGTGGTCGTTGGTGACGATGTCGCCCTTGGAGTCGTAGACGACGCCGGAGCCGAGGCCCTGGCTGGTCTGGATCTGGACCACCGAGGCGCTCACCGACTTGACCACGTCCACGAACTCGTCCTGTAGGGTGGCCGCCGCCTGCGAGGTGGTGGCCGTGGAGCCCTGCGGGCTGGAGGTGGCGGCGGGCGTGGGGCTACCGTGGACGTCGGCGCCGATGCTGCCCAGTGCGGGCGCGCAGGCGGTGCCGACCAGGAGCGCCCCGGCGGCTGCGGCCACAGCTGGGGCCCAGGCCCGGAGATGCCGGCGGGAAGCCTCCGGTGGGGGCCCTGGGTCGGCGCCCGGGGCGCCGGGCGCGCCCTCGCCGGGCCCGAGGCCGCGCGAGTGGCGCGTAAGGGGGTTCTCTTTCATGTCCTCATCTCCTTCGGCTCGTCCGATACGTCCAGTCAACGGCGGCGGCCTGGGAGGCTCCTGGGATGACCCTTGGGATCGGCTGGGAGCGCTCACCGGGGCGCACGGACGCCGCCCAGGAAACTCTGAGCAAGGTCCCAGCCGGGCCTGAGAGAGAGCTGCCAGCCTCTCCGGAATGGTCCAGGTGGAGGGTGCCCAGGCCGTCTCTGCGGTGGCGTCGCGCTGGTGATGGAAGCTGACGCCCCGCGTCTCAGCGTCAGGGCGGCCGTGGTGGACGACCTCGCCCTGGGGACCATGGTCAAGCTGGTGGTCACCAGGCCGGCCGGGCTGAAGGCGGCCAAAGTTGCGCTGGACGCCGTGGTGGCGCGGATCGACGCCGCCTGCAGCCACTTGCGCCAGGAAAGCGAGCTCAGCCGGCTCAACGCTCGCGCCGGGCAGGAGGTGCACGTCAGCCCGCTCCTGGCGGCCGCGCTGGCGGCCGCGCTGCGCGCCGCCCGTCTCTCCGGCGGGGCCGTCGACCCCACGGCGGGGCCCGGCCTGCGGCTGGCGGCCGCCGGCCCCGGCCACGACGGCGCCCCCGCCGGTGGCAGCCTCTGGCTGGCTGCCCCGGCTGCCTCGGGCTGGCGCCGGATCCGCTTCGATCTCGGCCGCCGGCTGGTGCGCCTGCCTGCGGACGTGGAACTGGAGCTGGGGCCGACGGCCAGGGCCCTGGCGACGGACATGGCGGCCGGCGCCGCGCTG
>JBOHUY010000367.1:0-2352 GCA_050735015.1 Candidatus Dormibacterales bacterium
GCCATGGGCCGAGGCCTGGGGCGCGTGCTGAGCGCCTCCGGAGTGCCCGTGGTGACCTGCCTCGCGGGGCGCAGCGCGAGGACCGTGAGGCTGGCCGCCGAGTCCGGCGTCGAGCCGCTCTTGGACCTGGCCGAGGTGGTCCGGCGGGCCGACTGGTTCATCTCGCTGGTGCCGCCCGCCAGCGCCATCGAACTGGCGGAGGAGGTGGCCTGGGCGCTCGGCGAGACCGGTTCCGGGCTCGTCTACGCCGACTGCAACTCCATAGCCCCCGCCACCGCGCGCAGGGTGGCCGGCATCGTGGGCGCGGCCGGGGCCGCCTTCGTCGACGTCGCCATCCTGGGCCAGCCCCCGCAGCCGGGGCAGCGTCCGGGTCCGGGCACGCCGCGCTTCTACGCCTCCGGGGGGATGGCCCCCGACTTCGCCCAGCTGCGCGACCACGGCATCGACGTGCGCGTCCTCGAGGGTGAGGGGCAGAGCGCCTCCGGGCTCAAGATGTGCTACGCGGCTCTCCTCAAGGGTCTAACCGCGCTCTCCACCGAGCTTCTGGTGGCGGCCGAACTGCTGGAGTTGACAGAGCCCCTCCGCGAGGAGCTGGGGTCGACTCAGCCGGTCCTCTGGGATGTCATCCGCAGGCAGCTGCCGGGCATGCCGCCCAAGGCCTACCGCTGGGTGGGCGAGATGGAGGAGATGGGGAAGACCTACGCCGAGGTCGGGCTCCCCCCCGGCATCTTCGAGGGGGCGGCCAGCGTCTACGAGATGGTGGCCAAGACCCCCCTGGGGCGAGAGGTCCCCGAGGACCGCAAGGTGGGGAAAACTATGGAGGAGGTGGTCGGGGTGCTGGCCGACTCTCTGCGCGCCGCGCGCGCCCGGGCGGGCTCCGGGGCGGGTTAGCGTGCCCGCCAACCTCGCCAAGCGCAAGCTGCGCGCGGGCCAGGTCGTCCTCGGCCACTCCGTCTTCGAGTTCGCCACCCCGGGCATCACCCGCATCCTGGAGGGCGCCGGGGCCGACTTCGTCAGCTTCGACATGGAGCACGCTGCCTTCGGCATCGACACCGTGAGGCGGCTCATCAGCTACTCGAGGGGGACCACCGTTAGCCCCTTCGTGAGGGTCCCCACCCTCCGTTACGAGTACATCGCCGGGGTCCTTGACGTGGGCGCCCAGGGCATCTGGGTGCCCATGGTGGAGACCCTCGACGATGTCGAGCGGGTCGTCGACGCGGCCCGCTACCCGCCCGCGGGCGGGCGCGGCATCGCCTACGGGATCGCCCACGACGACTATCTGCCCGGCGACCCCGTCGAGAAGATGCGGGAGGCGAACCAGGAGGTCCTCCTGACGGCCATGATCGAGACCGCGCGAGGGCTCGACAACCTGGAGGAGATAGCCTCCCATCCGGAGCTCGACATGATCTGGATCGGGCACTACGACCTGGCTGCCTCGCTGGGGGTCCCGGGCGACATCAAGCATCCCAGGATGCTGGAGGCGTTCGCGCGCCTGGTCAGCGTGGGCAGGAAGTTCGACAAATTCGTCGGCCGCGGCATCGGCGACGCGGACGGGGCCGTGGAGTGGATCGGCAAGGGCTTCCAGGCCCTCACCTACTCCCGCGACATCTCCCTTTTCCAGAGGACCTTGGCCCGAGAGCTGGCGGAGGTGAGGGAGAGGGCGGACCCCAGCCGCCTTCACCGGTAGAGCTCGAAGGCGGCAGACACCAGCGGCGCTTCGGTCGTGGCGGCCGTGAGGATGCCCGCCTTGGGCTTGGCGCGTTTCGTTCGGGTGGCCGTGATCAGTAGGCCGGAACGCGTCTGCGGCATCGGGTGGGAGGCGCCCGAGGGTGGCATGGCCACCCTCCCTTCGGTTATGACGGAAGCGAAGCCAGGGCTGACCACGCGAATAGTCCTTCATAACTGCTTGACAGCCACGTCAGGCTGTGCTATATGTCCCGCCAAGGCGCGACGGCGGGACCGCAGGTGACTTTCGTGATTGTCCTGCCCCCATTTTTCGGTCCAAATCTTTGAGAGTCCCGGCGGATTTGAGACTAGAAATGGAGGTGGCTGATGCCGGCCAGGAGGTTCGCGGTGGAGCAGATCATCGGCAAGCTGAGGGAGGCGGAGAAGCTCCAGGCCGAAGGCTTGACGATTCCCCAGACCTGCAAACGGCTGCAGATCTCGGACCAAACCTTGTACCGCTGGCGCCTGAAGTACGGCGCCTTGAAGGAGGACGAGGCGCAGCGGCTGAAGGCGCTTGAGCAGGAAAACAGCCGCTTGAAGAAGATCGTTGCCGAGCAGGCGTTGGATACCTCGATGTTGCGGGATCTGCAACGGGGAAACTGGTGAGCCCGGCGCGCCGCCGTGACG
>JBOHUY010000368.1:0-8882 GCA_050735015.1 Candidatus Dormibacterales bacterium
CTCGCCGCCCAGCGCGACCGCCTCCGACATCACATCCTCGGCCTCGTCCACGCAGCCGCAGCGCGCCAGGGCGTCGGCCAGCCAGAAGGTGCAGGCGAGAAAGGCGCCCTCCGCAGGAGCCTGGCGGTCGGCGGGCAGGTAGCGGTAGAGAAGGGGTCCGCCTGCTCCCAACCGAGCACGGACAGCGTCGATCGTGCCCTTGATCCGCTCGGGATGGCCGTCTTCGAGTTCCGACATCGCGACCAGCAGCAGCGAGGCGTCGAGCTCGTCGGAGCCGTAGACCGCCGTGTAGGAGTTGAGCCTGCGACTCCAGCCGCGCTCGCGAACCTCGGCCTTGAGGGCCTCACGTTCGTGCTCCCATCTCGCCGCCCGCCGGGGGTCGGTTCCCCGCCTGCGCGCGATCCGAGCGGCCCGGTCGAGGGCCACGAACGCCATCAGCTTCGAGGAGACGTGATGGGTCAGCTCGCGCCGCTCCTCCCAGATGCCGGCGTCGGGCTCGCGCCAGCATCTCGCGACGAAATCGGCGAGCGAACGGACCATGCGCCAGCTGGGTCCGTCGAGCTCGGGGCCCAGGCTGGCGAGGTGCCAGCCAGTGTCCACCACCCAGCCGTAGACGTCGAGCTGATGCTGCCAGGCGGCGGCGTTCGCCGCCCGCACCGGCAGGCTGCCCCGGTAGCCGGAGGGGCCTTGGATCTCACGCTCCCTGTGCCCGGGAGTCCCGTCCAGCGTGTAGAGGACGTTCATACGCGGCAGCGTGAGCCGGCTGGCGATCTCCAGCCAGCGCAGGAAGGCCTCTGCTTCCACGGTCCGGCCGGCAGCCATGAAGGCACCCGAGCCGATGCCGGCGTCCCGAGGCCAGGCGTAGCGGTAGTCCCAGTTGAGGTCACCGCCGATGCGCTCGGGCAGCGACATGGTGGGAGCGGCGACCGGGGCACCGGAGGGTGAGTAGACCAGCTGTCGGAGCGTGATCAGGCTCCGGATGACCGCGGTCCTGAAGGGGCCCGAATAGTCGATCTCGGCCGACCACCGCCGCCAATCCCGGTCGGTCTCCTCGATCCAAGAGGCCGCCTCTTTTTCGGACAGCAGGACCGCCGGAGTGCGATCCGCCAGGGAGACGACGCAGGCGAGCGCTTCGCCTTGCCGGAGCCTGGTCAGGCTCGGCACGCCGGGCGCCGGCACCGCGCCGCCGAAACACTGGAGGACCAAGGCGAGGGCACCCCACTCGTGTATGAGCGCATCCCCGCGCCCGCTCCAACGGGGCGGACGGCCAGGCAACCCGAGGCGAGGATCGAAGAAAAGGCGGACATCCACCTCCCCTGATGTGCACTCGAGGCGCCGGATCAGCGCCAGCTGGGGCCGGAACCCTCCCACATCCACCGGCATGGCCTCGGTCACGGTCGCCGTGCCCGCGGGCCCGCGCCAGAGCGTCTCCAGGACCGCCGAGTCGACGCGGTAGGACCGGGCCTCGACCTCCCCGTCGACGGAGAGCTCGAAGCGCCCTCCGTGTTCGGCGTCGATCAGGTAGCCGAAGACGGGATCGGCGTCGAAGCGCGGCAGGCAGAGCCAGTCGATCGAACCTCTGCGCGAGACGAGCGCCGCGCTGCGCGTGTCGCCGAGGAGGGCGTATTCACCGATCGGGGGCTGGAGCATTCTTCCAATCGTTCCCACACTAAGGCCTCCAAACTCCATCCAGGCGCACGGGCCTTGTCCGCCCGGTGCCCGGGTCGGTCACCGACATGCGGGCCCGGTGTCCGTCCGCCGCCGCTGGAACGCCCCGGCCTAGAATCGGGATTGCGACGAACGGCGATGGAGCTCGCCGAGATCCGCCCCTTGTGGCTGATGGCTCCTGCTGACCGCCCGGTGGCGAGAGGAGCATGTCATGGCACACAGAGCACCCGGAGTCAGGAGTCGGCCCCCCCCGGCGGAAGGCCCCCAGGAGGGTCCGGGGGCGGAGGGCCCCAAGCCCGCCCGCTTCGACGGCCTCCTCTTCGCGGGAGGCGCGGCTCCGGACCCGGCCGGCGGCCGGCAGGACCGCTCCTTCGCCCGCGACGTGAACCTGGACCAGATCGTCGAAGCGATCGCGGGCAAGGGGGAGGAGAGCGAGCTCATCGCCGACCTCCTCTACCGCCGCCTGGACGGGGCCGACGCCGTCGCCTTCCGCCACGAGGTCTTCCGCGACCTCGAGGAGGAGGCCCTCCGGGGCGGCGTGCGGGCCTTTGTGGACGCCATGGCCGAGGTCCGCTCCCACTTGGCGCAGGCCGAGAAGATGCGCTACCAGCAGCAGCGCGAGGGGTGGTTCCTGGACGCCGCCGCCATCTACTGCGGGGCCGTGCGCTCGCTCGGCGAGGCACTGGAATCGGCGCGGCCCACCTCACGCGGGCTCGAGTCCTTTCGGCGCTACCTGGCCCACTACCTGGCCTCGGCGGGGTTCGTCACGCTGGCCGCCGACACGGCCGCCAGGAAAGAGGCCCTGGCCCGGGTCCAGTACTGCACCCGGATCCGGGGTGGCCGCGTCGACGTCAGCCGCTTGGAGGCCGAGCCCGACTACAGCGCCGAGGTGCTGAAGACCTTCGAGCGCTTCCGGCAGGGGGCGGTCAAGGACTACCGGATCCGCTACCGGGGCTGGCCGGGCATGACCCACGTGGGCGACCACATCCTGCGGCTGGTGGCGCGCCTTTTCCCGGCCGAGTTCTCCGCTCTGACCGAGTTCGTCCGCGTCCACCAGGGTTTTCTGGACGCGCCCGTGCGGCGCTTCGAGCGGGAGGTCCGCTTCTACCTCGCCTATCTCGACCACATCGACCCGCTCTGCTCGGCAGGGCTCGAGTTCTGCTATCCGGAAGTGTCCAGCACCTCCAAGGAAGTCTTCGCCGAGGGCACCTTCGACCTGGCCCTGGCCCAAAAGCTGGCCCGGGCGGGGGAGCCGGTCGTCTGCAACGACTTCCACCTGGGGGGCCGAGAGCGCGTCATCGTGGTCTCGGGGCCCAACCAGGGGGGCAAGACCACCTTCGCCCGCACCTTCGGCCAGCTCCACCACCTGGCCGGCGTCGGCTGCCCGGTCCCCGGCACCAGGGCCCGGCTCTTCCTCTTCGACCGCCTCTTCACACACTTCGAGCGGGAGGAGGCCCTGGAGGAGATGGCGGGGAAGCTGGAGGACGACCTCGTCCGGGTCAAGCAGGCGCTGCAGGCGGCGACACCCGACAGCATCGTCATCCTCAACGAGATCTTCACCTCCACCACGCTCGGGGATGCCCGCCTCCTGGGCGAGAAGGTCATGGCCAGGCTGGTCCAGCTCGACCTCCTGGCCGTCTACGTGACCTTCGTCGACGAACTGTCCACGTTCGGCGAGTCGGTCGTCAGCATGGTCAGCACGATCGTGCCGGAGAACCCGGCCCAGCGCACCTACAAGATCGTGAGGGCGCCCGCTGACGGCCTCGCCTACGCCCTCGCCATCGCGGACAAGCACCACCTCACCTACGACCGCCTGCGCGCGAGGCTCGCCCGGTGAAGGCCCACCTCCTGCATCGAGACCGGGACTTCGACCTCGAGGCCGAGCCCCCCGCCAACCACGAGGACCTGGCCCAGGACCTGGACCTGGCGACACTGCTCGAGGCCATGGCGCAGGGGGACGGGTTCCTCTTCGAGATCTCGCTCAAGGTGCTCATGGCGAGCCTCGACGAGCCTCAAGAGATCCTCTACCGCCAGGCCGTGCTGGCGGACTGCCTGGCCGAGCCCGAGGTCGTGCGCCAGATGTACGCGCTGGCCGTGGCCGCGCTCGGGGACCGCCGGGGGATCTGGGGCTTCACCTCCCAGTACCCCTCCTCCATCCTCTCGGCGGCGGTCACCCTCCTGGAGGCGTCGGTGGGGCGCCTGAAAGAGCTCCGGGGCCTCGCCGACGAGCACGGGGGCAAGTTCCGGTCCCCGGGCATGGCGGCCCTCTTCCGCACCCTCCAGCAAGAGCTGGACGACGAGTACTTCGAGACCGTCCGCGGGCACCTCCGCCACCTTCGCTTCCGGAACGGGGTCGTGATCAGCGCGCAGCTCGATCGGGACAACTCCGGAATCGACTTCGTGCTCCGCTCGGGCGGCGACGTCCGCTCCCCCTGGCGCGAGCGCCTCGGCATCGTGCCGAGAACCTCCTACTCCTTCACCATCCCGCCCCGCGACGAGGCGGGCTCGCAGGCGCTCATGGAGCTGAGCGGCCGCGGCATCAACCTGGTGGCCAACGCCGCCGCCCAGTCCGCCGACCACATCTCGAGCTATTTCTCGATGCTGCGGGCGGAGCTCGGCTTCTATGTCGGCTGCCTCAACCTGCGCGATGAGCTGGCGGCCAAGGGGGTGCCGACCGCATTCCCGGAGCCCGCGCCGCCGGTGGCGCTCGAGCTCTCCACGGCCGACCTGCGCGAGGTCGGCCTGGCCCTGCGCTCGGAGGGCGAGGTGGTGGGCAACGACGTCGAAGGCGGGGGCCTGCCCCTCATCATCGTCACGGGCGCCAACTCGGGCGGGAAGTCGACCTTCCTCCGTAGCCTGGGCGTCGCCCAGCTGATGATGCAGAGCGGCATGATCGTGGCCGCCCGCTCCTACCGGGCGAGCTGTGTGCGCGGGCTCTTCACGCACTTCATTCGCGAGGAAGACCAGACCATGACCAGCGGCCGGCTGGACGAGGAGCTGAGCCGCATGAGCGCGATCGCCGACGCGGTCGGGCCCGGCTGCCTGGTGCTCTTCAACGAGTCCTTTGCCGCCACCAACGAGAGGGAGGGCTCCGAGATCGGGCGCCAGGTCGTGCGCGCCCTCTTGGAGGCGGGCATCAGGGTCATCTTCGTAACCCATCACTTCGATCTGGCGGAGCGCTTCCGCCGCCAGATGGCCGGCTCCACGCTCTTCCTGCGGGCGGACCGCGAGCCCGACGGCCGGCGGACCTACAAGCTCAGGGTCGGCGACCCGCTCTCGACCAGCTTCGGGGGGGACATCTACCGGAGAATCGGCGGCTGGCTGGAGGGTGAGGACCGTGCCGGTGGCGAGGCCATCTCCTGACACAGCGTGCGCATCATCTCCGTCGCCCGATCCCGGAGGCGCGTTGGCTGGGCCGTTGACGTGGTGATTGCTGGAGAGGACAAAGCCCCGGCCGACTGATCGGCCGGGGCTTCCCCGTGTTGTTCGGCGAAGGAGGAGTCCCTCACATTCGTCAGATGGCGCTGGCCTCTGCAGCATCGACGAGCGGGTCGGTCTGCGCTATGGCAACGGGATCGTGTTGAACACACCCCACGGGGTGACCGCACCGGCCCCGTTGATGCTCTGCGTCCCGATGATTCCCGGTATGTAGGCGTCCTTGCTGAATAGGTACAGGGGCCTTCCCTTGTAGGTCACCTGGTCGGTGCCGTCCGGTAGCACAACGATCCCGAGCGCGTGCTGATCGACGCCCGGCCCAGCTTCAGGCCTCCCGGAGGTGAGGACCGGTGGCCAGATCAGGGCACAGAACCTCAGGCAGGAGGTCTCGTGGCCACTTTTCGTGCTCAAGGTGTAGACGGGGAATCTCCCGCCGGGCAGGAGGGAGAAGTCATTATCCATCGTTGCCGCCAGCACCTCGGTGCCGCGGACCGTCTCAACCCGCAATTGAGCCCGACCCGGCGCGGGATGGCCCCGACTTGGCTCGACCAAGTACCAGGTGCCGGTGGGACTGGTCACCGGGTCGAACAGGTTAGCCCCGTCCGTCTGCCCGGGTGTTTCGTCCAAGAAGAACCGGTACAGCGGCAGACCGCCGTAGGTCACCTGCTGCACGCTCTCGCCAGAGAGCACGTCGGTGCGGGTCACCGTTCCGAGGAGGGTGCGGTTGACGCCCGCCCCGGCTAGGGGGGCACCCTTGGTCAGGAGCGCCGGCCAGAGGACGGTGTCACACGGGTGGCCGATGACGTTTGGTCCGTCGCTGCACGCAAACGGAGCCAGACCGCGCGTCAGCGAATGGAGCCGGTCGGACGTAAGCAAGTACAAAGAGCAACCGGCGTTGGCGCCCGAACCGACGATGAGCACCCTGCCGTAGCGTGTCGACGCCGTCGACACGGTCGCATGGCCGGCCGGGGCGCTGGTGACGGGTGTGGCGCAAGAAGGAGGAGGACCTTGGGCGCTCGCGGGTGAGCTGAACTGTGGGGCCAATGCAACCAGGGCCACGGTGAGCGTGGCGGCCGTGGCCGCAGCCGGGCCTGCAACAAGCCTTCTGAACAGGCGAGACAACATCATGCCGACCTCCAATCCTCCCGGGGCTCGGCGATCCGAGCGGAAGCCAGAGCTGGCAGTCGATGCGGGGTCGGCGACGGTGGGAGGGGAGTCCCCGCCCCGCTTTGAAGTCAAGCGCATCAAAAAAAACCTCACTTGTAGAAATAGGGGTCGAGCACCTGCACTCGCGTGATGCTCTCGATGGGCAGCCCGTTGCGGTTGGCCGCGCGCCGGATGGCCTCTGGGTCGGGCCCGTCATAGACGCAGAAGGTCTTCTTATGGTCGTCGCTCACGTAGGAGTGGACCCAGGTGACGCCGACCTCGGCATTGCGCTCCACGACAGCGAGGCAAGTGGCCGCGCCATCGTCGGTGGCGGGGATGTCGAGGCCCTCTGGGAAGATCCGTTCGACCATGTATCGCGCCATAGAGGACCTCCTTTCCGAACCATCGGACGGTCATGACGTCCGATCAGTCCATTGGGCTCCGGCGCGGTCAGCCCGTCCTCGGCATCGGTCCCCATCTTGCGTGTCGCGGGTACCCAACTTGGAACTCCGGGCGCCCGCAGGGGTCGGGACCCCCGTCTGGCTGGAGGCCCGCCGGCCGTCAGCGGTCAAACGCGGGCGTCGAGGCAGGGGCGAAGCGAAGGAACCCGGCCAACCCGGATGCCGGTGCACCGAGGTTGGGCGGTGCTCGCTCACGACCAGTGGACCGGTCCCCTGGTCTCGTGGCGGGGTCGGACCGGCAGCCTGAACCGGTTTCCCAACCGACCTGCAGACGCGGCATTATTACCGGAAGGTGGGCGCCCCGCCGGTCCGAGCCCGGAGGTGAGAAGCGACGGCACTGGCAACATCGCCACCGGCCGACAAGCTCCTCGAGAGGAGCGAGCAGCTGGGCGCGCTCAGCACGCTCCTGGGGAAGGTCGTTGCCGGCGCCTCCGGCAGGCTCGCGCTGGTGAGCGGCGAAGCGGGGGTAGGCAAGACCGCTCTGCTTCGCGCCCTGAGCGCCAGCGCCCCACGGCCGGGGGGAATCCTGTGGGGGGCGTGCGACCCCCTCTACACCCCGCGCCCTCTGGGTCCTGTCGTCGACATCTCCGAGCGGACCGGAGGAGAGCTGGCCCGCTTGGTGTCGGCCGGCGCCCGCCCCTATGAGGTCGGCGCCGAACTGCTTCGGGCGCTGGCGCGGCGGGGGCCGACCCTGGTGGTCCTGGAGGACCTGCACTGGGCCGACGAAGCGACCCTCGACCTCGTCCGGATCATCGGCAGGCGGATCGAGGGCGCGCCCGCACTTCTGGTTCTCACCTATCGAGATGACGAGCTCGAACGCGGCCACCCCTGGCGCGCCGTCCTCGGCGATCTGGCGGGGGCCGGGCCAATCGCGCGCATCCACGTCTCGTGCCTGTCGGCGAGCGCAGTAGGCCGGATGTCGGAGCCGCATGGGATCGACCCAGACGCGCTCTTCCGGATCACCGGTGGGAACCCGTTCTTCGTGACCGAGGTCCTCGCCGCTGGACAGGGCCGGATTCCGGAGAGCGTCCACGACGCCGTCCTGGCACGCATCGACCGCCTCAGCCCCGCCGCCCGGACTCTCCTCGATGCCATCGCCATCGCTCCCCTCTCGACTCCTCTCGCCCTGCTCCCAGCCCTCGTCGGCGACGCCGTCGAGGGGCTCGCCGAGTGCGTTGCTTCCGGGTCGGTGGTGGTCCGGGACAGCGAGGTGTCCTTCCGCCACGAGCTGGCGCGCATGACCGTCGAGGCGGAGCTCGGAGATGGCGAGAGGATCGAGCTGCACCGGAAGGCCCTGGCGGCGCTCGGATCGACGGGGACAAGCTCCGCGGACCCTGCCCGGCTGGCCCACCACGCGGCGGCGGCCGGCGACAGCTCGGCCGTGCTGCGCTACGGCCCGGAGGCGGGCGCGGCCGCGGCTCGGGTGGGGGCTCATCGAGAAGCGGCCGCCCAGTATGCACGGGTTCTGCGCTTCTCGGAGCACCTGTCGGCGGCGGAGCGTGCCAGGCTGCTCTCGCGGCGGGCCACGGAGTGCTTCCTGAACGGCGACTATCCGGATGCGATCGCGGCTCGGGGTGAGGCAGCGCGGTTCTTCCGCGAGGCGGGAGACTTACGAGGCGAGGCTGACGCCCTCCAGGCAATGGCCCCCAACCTCCGCTGTCACGGCCGGGTCGCCGAGGCCAATCAGGCGATGAGCGACGCCCTGCGCATCCTGGAGACGCTACCGCCGGGGCGAGAGCTGGCCATGACCCGAGCCAACCAGGCCATGCTCGCCCTCAACATCGAGGATCTCCCCGCCGCCAGCAGGCGGGCGCGTTGGGCCGTGCAGCTCGCGAGCCGAGTCGACGATCACGTCGCCCTTGTTCACGCCCTCAACACCATGGGCACGGCCGCCTGCCTGAACGGAGACGATGACGGGCGTCTTCAGCTCGTGCGCAGCATCGACTTGAGCCGGCAGTGGGGGCTCGACGAGCAGGTCGGACGCGGCTACCTCCACCTGGCGTGGGCGCTGACCCGCACCCGTGCCTACGACCTCGCCGAACGGTACGAGCGCGAGGGACTCGAGTACTGCCTCGAGCGCGGGCTCGACGCTTGGCGCTACGAGATCACCAGTCACATGGCGCGACGCTTGATGGACCGTGGGTCGTGGGAGCCGGCTGTCGAGGCGGCTGC
>JBOHUY010000369.1:0-10440 GCA_050735015.1 Candidatus Dormibacterales bacterium
TCCTGAAGCAGCCCGCCCGGGCGGCGGCCGGGGTCTACGCTTGGCCCCGGCGCCGGGAGCGCCGCCCCCTACGGCCGCCGGTCTGCTGGTGACGGCCCTGTCGAGATCCGGACGCGTTTCGTGGGTCAGCCTGGCCCGGTGGCTGGCGCTGCTGGCCGCCGTCGAGCTGGCCGACGCCATCACGACGGGGTCGGGGATGGCCCACGGGGACCTGGAGGCGAACCGCGTCGTGGCCACCCTTCTGGCCTGGGGGGGCCTCGGCGCCCTCTACGCGACGAAGGTGGGGCTGGTGGCCGTCCTGGGCGTGGCGGCCCTGCTCGTGCGTCGGCACGCGGAGCGCCATCCGGGCCCGCGCGCGTCCTTCGCCGGCCTCCTCGTCTGGCGGGGCACCCAGGCCTGCGTCATCGTCCTGGGCCTGATCGTGCTCCACAACATCTACCTTTTGACGCCGCTGGCGCGCTGAACGGCCCCGGTCAGCCCCCGTCCTGGGTGCCCATCCCGGCCGCCATCTCCGCGATGGCCACGGCCGCCTCGATGTGCGAGAGGTGGCTCAGGCCCTGCGGGTAGTTCCCGAGCATGCGGCCGGCGGCGGCGTCGTACTCCTCGGCGAAGAGCCCGAGCGCGTTGCCGGTCGCCACCGCCCGGTCGTAGTACTCGCGGGCCACCTCCAGCTCGCCCTGCCGGGCCAGCACCTCCACCAGCCAGAAGGTGCAGGCGAGGAAGGCCCCCTCCTCGCCGCCCACGCCGTCCTTGGCGCGCGCGGTGTCGTACCGCCGGACGAGCCCGTCCCGGGTCAGCTCCCGCATGATGACCGCGGCCGTGCTGCGCATGCGCTCGTCCTGGTAGCCGACCAGCTCGAAGCTGGGCAGGAGGAGCACGGCGGAGTCCAGCACCGGGCTGCCGAAGGCCTGCGTGAAGGCCCCCTGGTGGCTGTCGTAGCCGTTCTCGTCGATGGCCTCCTTGAGCTCTTTGCGGGCCTTCCTCCAGCGCGCCAGGGGCGCCTTGCGCAGGCACTCCTGGGCCAGCTTGACGCCCCGGTCGACGGCCACCCAGCAGCTGGCCTTGGAGTGGACAAAGTGCTGCGGCTCGCCCCGGATCTCCCAGATCCCGCGGTCCGGCTCCACCCACCTGGTGGCCGCCGTCTCCACCAGGTCGAGCAAAAAGCGCCAGTAGTCGTCGTCGGGGGAGTGGCCGCGGCGGTGCCACCGCCAGCTGAGGTCGAGCAGCTCTCCGTAGACGTCGAGCTGGAACTGGGTGGCGGCGCCGTTCCCGATCCGCACCGGGCGTGAGCCGCAGTACCCGTCGAGACCGAGCTCGACCTCGGTCAGGCGCCGCTCGCCTCCCACCCCGAACACGATCTGGAGGTCGTGCGCGTTGCCGGCCGAGCTGCGCTGGATGAAGCGGCGGAAGCCGTCCGCCTCCGCGTAGCAGCCGATCTCAGCCAGGGAGCGGGCACTGAAGGTGGAGTCGCGCACCCAGCTGTACCGGTAGTCCCAGTTGCGGCCGCCGCCCAGCGACTCCGGCAAGGACGTGGTGGCGGCCGCCGCGATGGCCCCCGTGGGCGCGTTGGTGAGCCCCTTGAGCACGATCGCGGACTGCACGACAGCGCTGTGGAAGGGGCCGTCCAGGCTGACCTGGGAGGACCAGCGCCGCCACCAGGCGATGGTCTCCTCGAGCCGGGCGTCGAGCTGCTTGGGCGCCGCCACGGCCGGGGTCTGGAACTCGAGGCGCTCCGGCGCCGTGTACTGGACGGAGAGGCGGACGGTCTCCTCGGGCTGGACCGAGAAGGTGGCCACCAGGTCGTGCCCCTGCGAGGGTCGGAGGCGGGCGTCGCTCCAGACGACGAGGGCGTCGTTGCCCCCGATGGCGCTGTAGAGCCCTTCCGCGTGGTGGCGGATCCAGGGCCTCACCTCCCCGTAGTCGAAGCGGGGCTGGACCACGAGGTGGAACTCCATGCGCCCGCGGAGCCCCCGCACGATCCGCAGGAGCTGGGCGTGGGGGGCGTCACGGCCGCCCCGCCGCATGGTGAAGCAGTCGATGAGCTCGGCCTCAGACCCCTGGTCCCGGTAGGTCGTCTTGAGGACCAGCGTCCCCTCCACGTAGGCCCGAGAGACCTCATGTCCCCGCCCGGAGGGCGCCACCGAGCAGTACCCGCCCTTGCCCCAGTCCAGGAGGCGCCCGAAGCAGCTGCCCGCGTCCAAGCGGGGCATGCAGCACCAGTCGATGGACCCGTGGGCGCCCACCAGCGCCATCGAGTGGCAGTCGCTGATCAGCGCGTAGTCGGAGATGGGCGGGTAGGGCGGCGCGGCCACGCTTGAATCATATGGCGTCGGTCCCGGGCCTCTGCCCGGCGGCGGGACCCCTACGGTCAGCTGTTGCCTGGGAAAGAACCGAGCGTGACCGTGACCGTGGACTGGCTCCCGTCCTGGTGGGTCAGTCCCACCTTGACCTTCTGGCCGGGCCGGAGGTTCGCCAGCACCTGGCTGAGGCTGGCGAAGTCAGGGGTCTGCTGGCCGTCGACGGAGGTGATGACGTCCCCGGCCCGGATCCCGGCGGCCGCGGCCGGGCCCCCTTGAGTGACCTGGCCCACGTAGACGCCCCCGCCCGCCACGTCGCCCCCGATGGCCACCCCCAGGAAGGCGCGGTGGGAGTTGACGACGTGCCCGTGCGCGATCAGCTGCCCGGCGATGTCCGTGGCCATGTTGCCGCTGATGGCGAATCCGATGCCGGGGGCCTGCCCGCCTCCCACCTGCTGGTCGGTGGCGGCCAGCGTCGGGATGCCGACCACGCGGCCCTGGAGGTCGACCAGCGCCCCCCCGCTGTTTCCGGGGTTGATGGCGGCGCTGGTCTGGATCATGTCCGGGATGCTGGTGCCCGGGACCCCGCCCTGGGCGGGCTCGGTCTGCGTGCGGCCGAGGGCGCTGATGATGCCCTCCGTGACCGAGCTCTGGAGCGCGAGCGGGTTGCCGATGGCCATCACGATCTGCCCCACCTGCAGGGAGGAGGAGTCCGCGAAGGTGGCCACGGTCAGATTCTGGCCGCTGATCCGGATGACGGCCAGGTCGTCCTCGCGGAAGACCCCGACCAGGGTGCCCCCGTACTGGTGCCCGTCGGCGAGGGTGACCTGGAAGGTGGTGGCCGCCCCCACGACGTGGGCGTTGGTCACGACGTCGCCCTTGTTGTCGAAGATGACGCCGGAGCCCAGGCCCTGGGTGGTCTGGATCTGCACCACCGCGGGCCGCGCCGCCTTGACCACGGCCACGAACTGGTCCTGCAGCGTCTTCGCCTGGCCGCTGGGGGCGGGGGCGGACGCCACCGGGCTGGGGCTGGCGGCGGGGGAGGGCGGGCCGGAGGCCGTGCCAGGCAGGGAGCAGGCCCCCAGCGCCAGCGCCCCCAGCCCGGCCAGGACAGGGCGCGCGGGCCTCAAAAGGGCCCCGCGCCGAGGCCATCTACTGACAGCGCCCACTCCTAGAATTCTGCACCACCCGGCGCTCAGTGTTGGGGTCCCCGGACGGGGCCCGCAGGTCGTTCCGAGACGGGGACCTACGGCAGCCCGCGGCTATACTTACGCGTCGCCCCGGCGGGCGGGCGGGGGCGCACGTGCGGCGGTGGCGGAACGGCAGACGCGCTAGGTTCAGGACCTAGTGGGGGCAACCCCGTGGAGGTTCAAATCCTCTCCGCCGCACCACCGCGCGAAGATCTGCGCGGCCTCGCGCACTTTGGATGGACAATCGCCGGGTGGGTGGGACCGCGGGTGGCGCGAGCTGATGACTCCTGGCTCCGCGCTGTGAAGGAGGCGTCCCCGGCCGTCATCGAGACCGTCCGCCTGCGGCTCGTGCCCATCCCCCCGGAGGCGGTCCGCAGCATGCTGGAAGGCGACCGCGAGGGCGGCCGGCGCGCCCTCGGGGCGCCCTTACCGGCGGACTTCCCGGGCCCCGACGACGCCCACCCCCTGGCCGTCCAGCTGGAGCGCATGGAGCGCGCCCCCGCGCGGCGGGCCTGGCTGGCCCGCTTGATCGTCCTCGCCGCCAGCGGGGAGGCGGTCGGTTGGGTGGCGTTCCACGGGCCCCCCGAGATGATCGGCCGGGCTGAGCTCGGCTACACGGTCTTCGCCCGGTACCGGGGCCGCGGCTACGCGACCGAGGCGACCCGGGGCATGATCGAGTGGGCGAGGGCGGAGGGCAGCCCGGCCGTCTTCCTCACCATCAGCCCTGACAACGGGCCCTCTCTCGCCGTGGCCAGGCGCCTTTTGTTCCGCCAGGTCGGGGTCCAGGAGGACGAGGTGGACGGGACCGAGCTCGTCTTCCGGCTCGACCTCGAATGAGCTCCGGGCCGCCGGCCCGGCCCGGGCGCCCCGGGGCTCAGGAGATGAAGAGGGTGGCCCAGGCCGCCTCGATGAGGTCCTGGTTGAGGACGGGCTGGACCCGGCGCGCGGAGGCGACGTCGACCAGCCGCTCGAGGAGGTCGCGGGGGTGGTTGCCCCTCCGGGGCCGGTCCCCGTAGAGCCAGGCGATCAGCTCCAGAGCCTGGGGGTTGGGTGGGATGCAGAGCCTCTGCCTCTCGCGGTCGAAGATCCGCTCGAAGGCCTCCCAGGTGGGGTCGGGCATGGGCACCTTGTAGGAGAGCCGGCGCAGGTATGCCTCGTCGAGGAGGTCCGCGGGGCGAAGGTTGGTGGAGAGCGCGAGCATGGGCTTGAAGGGGACCTCGACGGTCCGCCCGCTCCCCGTCAGCCCGAGGTAGTCGATGCTCTGCTCCATGGGGACCAGGAGGCGGTCCAGGATCTGTTTGGGGGCCACCTTCTGGCGCCCCAGATCGTCGAGCAGGAGCACGCCCCCGTTCGCCTTCACCTGGAGGGGGGCGATGTAGGTCCTGGTGCCCTCCTCCCAGGTCGGCTCCAGCATCTCGAGCTGGAACTCGCCGCCGACCTGGACGACGGGCCGGGCCACGCGCTTCCACCGCCGGTCGCCGGGCTGGGAGCCCTCCACCCGGTGCACGGCGGGGTCGAAGATCCTGATCACCTCGCCGCCCAGGTCGAGGGTCACAGGGACAAGGATGGGCCCCCCCAGCAGGCCGACCAGGCGCCTCGCCAGCGAGGTCTTTCCGTTGCCCGGGGAGCCGTAGATGAAGACCGAAGCGCGGGAGTTGACTGCGGCCCGCACCGTCTCGGCCACGCCCACAGGCAGTTCGAGGCCTTCCAGGGCCGCCTCCACCCGCTCTTTCTCCAGCTCCACGGGCAGGGCGGCCGTCTCCAGGATCCCCGCGTATTCGTCCAGGCTGACGGGCGCGGGGCCGACGTAGCGGGTCGTCGAGCGGCCCAACTCATCCGCCCGCTGGCGGCCCTGGCGCGTGACCGCGTAGGCCATGCGCTCGGGCAGGGGCCGGGCCCGCCAGGGCCCGTTCTCGGTCGAGAAGCCGAGCGCCTCCAAGAGGCCGTCCCCGGTGAGACTGTCGAGGACCTCGTGCACGGAGGTGAAGGGCAGCGCCAGCTGCTCGGCGATCTCGTATCCGGTCAGGCGCGTGGCGCCGATGAAAAGGCGCAGCACCATGCCCTGTAGGAGCCCGCTGCTCACGGGCGGGGCCTGGGCGAGGGGGAGAGCCGACTCGCCCGCGGGCCTGGGCGCGGGCACCCGGGTGGGCTGGTCGACGGAGTCGAGGACGGCCTGGACGATGCGGGAGCGGAACCGGACCCGGTCGGCGGGGTCGGGGGGCTTGCCTTCCAGGCGCCGGCTGATCCAGTCCGGGACCCCCTTCATGACCAGGAGGGATCCCACCAGGACCTGCACCTCGGCCGGCGAGGAGGCCTCCACGCGGACCGAGATCTTGCTCACGTAGCCGTTGCTGCGGACGGCCGCCCAGGTCCTCTCCCAGGCCATCTCGTTGCGGTTCACGCGGGCCTGGCGGATGGTCTGGTCGGCGACCACGCTGACATCCCGCTGCGACTTGTACCGCCGCCGCAGGAGCTCGGTCACCTCCTTGTCGATGTCCTCGCCGACGAGGGCCGCGAGGGAGAGCGAGCGGTCGTCGACGCCAGGCAGGATCTTGATCTCCCGGATCGTCCCCGTGGTCACGGCGAGGGCCCGCATGACGGATGCGTGCCGCCGGCAGAAGGGCGTCGACTCGATGAACTGGACGTGGTCGCGGCACCACCAGGTCGAGCAGGTCCGCCCCGTCTGGTCGCGGTAGGCGCACCCCCATCCCTCCGTCTCCTGGCAGCCGGCGTCGCCGCAGGTGCCCGTCGCCCGGGTGGGCCTGGACCTGGCGTCGCGCCTTCCCGTCACCGTGCGCAGGGGCAGGCGGATCCTGAACGCGGGACGGGCGGCGGGGGTGACGGTGGGGGCGGGCAGGGTCTCCTCGACCGGCGGGGCCTGGGCGGGGACGGCGAGCACGGCGCCCGCGAAGGCCTCGCAGGTCTCGAAGCGGCTGGCGGGGTCCTTGGCCATGGCCTTGCGCATGACCCCCATCAGGTCCGCGCTGATGGCGTCGGAGGGAGGCGGGTCGTCGTAGACCTGGGAGTGGAGCACGCTCGCCAACGAGCCCATGAAGGGCGGCGTGCCGTGGAGGATCTCGTAGAACATGACCCCCAGGGCGTAGACGTCGGCGCGCGAGTCGACAGGCTCGCCCTTGACCTGCTCCGGGGGCATGTAGGCGGGGGTGCCGACCAGGCTCCCGGTCCCGGTCAGGTGGGCGGCGTCGCCGACCAGCTTGGAGACGCCGAAGTCCAGGATCTTGGTCTTGCCCTGGGTCGAGATGAGGACGTTCTCAGGCTTGAGGTCGCGGTGGATGACGCCGTGCGAGTGGGCCACCCCCACGGCCGAGAGGAGCTGCTGGATGAGGTCCAGGCCCTGCTCTCTGGGGAATCCGCCGCGCTCCTGCAGCCAGCTCCGCAGGCTGCGGCCCTCGACGTACTCCATGACGATGAAGAGAAAGCCCCGGTCCTCGTCGAAGTCGTAGACCCGCACCAGGCCCGGGTGGTTGAGCGCCGCGATCGTGGCCGCCTCGCGCTTGAAGCGGGTCCGGAAGGAGGAGTCCCGGGAGTAGGCCTCCGCCAGCACCTTGATGGCGACGGGCACCTCCAGGCCGGGATGCTGCGCCCTGTAAACGACGCCCATGGCGCCGCGGCCGATCTCGCTCTCGGCAGTGAACCGCCCGAGCTGGATCATGCCCGCCGCGCGCCCGTCGCGGCCGGCACGGCGAGTTCAGGAAGAGGCGCCCGCCTCCAAAGGCGCCGCCGCCGTCCTGAGCACCTTCTTGTCGAACTTGCCGACCGACGTCTTTGGGATCTCGTCGATGAACCGGATCTCATCCGGCAGCCACCAGCCGGCCACCTTGTCGCGCAGAAAATCGAGGATCTCCTCCTGGGTCGTCGAGCCTTTGAACTCCGCGCGAGGTACAACGTAGCCGACCGGCCGCTCCTGCCATTTGGGGTGCTGGACGCCGACCACGGCCGCCTCCTGGACCTTGGGGTGGGCCATGATCGCGTTCTCCAGCTCGACCGAGGAGATCCACTCGCCGCCGGACTTGATGAGGTCCTTGGTGCGGTCCACGATCCTCAGGAAGCCATCCGTGTCGAGGGTCGCCACGTCGCCGGTCTTGAACCAGCCGTCGGCCGTCGTGCGGCCGGGGTCGGCGCCGTTCACGTAGCCCTGCGCGACCCAGGGGCCGCGCACCTGGACCTCGCCGAAAGCGGTCCCGTCCCAGGGCAGGACCTCCCCGGTGGCACTGTCGGCGATCCGGATCTCGACGCCGGGCACGATCGCGCCCTGGCTGAGCCGGGCCTCGAAGGCCGCGCCTTCCCGCTGCCACGACCGCGGCACGCCCACCGTCGCGATGGGAGAGGTCTCGGTCATCCCCCAAGCGTGGACCAAGGGCAGCCCGACCCGGTCCGCGGACTCCATCAGGCCACGCGGGACGGCGGACCCCCCGCAGAGGACCCGGGTCACCTCGGGCAGCCGGACGCCCGTCCGCTCCATGGCCTCGACGACGCCGATCCAGATGGTGGGGACGCCCGCCAGCAAGGTGGCGTGCTCCGCGGTGGCCATTTCCAGGATGGCCTGGGGGTCCCCCATCCACCGATCCATCATCAGGAGCGTCGCCCCCGCCATCCCCGCCGCGTAGGGGAGGCCCCAGCTGTTGGCGTGGAACATCGGCACCACCGGCAGGATGACGTCCCCCTCGGTCACCCCCAAGCTGCCGGCCTGGAGCGCCCCCATGGTGTGGAGGTACTGGGAGCGGTGGGAGTAGGCCACGCCCTTGGGGTTGCCCGTGGTGCCGGAGGTGTAGCAGAGGCCCGCCGCGGAGCCCTCGTCGAGTGGGGGCCAGTCGAAGCCCGGCGCCTCTTTGGCCAGGAGCTCCTCGTAGTCGAGGGTGGACCCGAGGGCGTGCTCCGGCGGCTCGGTGCCGTCGCCGAGGCAAACGATCCTCTCGACCGTCTCCAGCCTGCCCGCGAGCCGGTTCAGGACGGGGAGCAGGCTCTGGTCGACGAAGAGGACGCGGTCCCGGGCGTCGCGGATGATGAACTCCAGCTGGTCCGGGAAAAGGCGCAGGTTGAGGGTGTGCAGGACGGCGCCCATGCAGGGGACGGCGTAGTAGATCTCGAGGTGGCGCTGGTTGTTCCAACAGAGGGTGCCGACGCGGTCGCCGGGCCCCACCCCCAGCCGAGAGAGCGCCGAGGCGAGTCTGCCCACCCGCCCGGCGATGTCCCCGTACGACGTCCTCGTCAGCCCCGCCGCCTGCCTGGTCACGACCTCTTTGCGGCCGAAGAGGGTCGCGGCGCGCCAGAGCACATGCTGCAAGGTCAGCGGCGCCTCCTGCATGGTCCCTTCCATCGAGTCCACCTCCGCCGCAAGGATGAGCGCTCCCCGGCGCCCCCGCAAGGCCGGGAGGGGCGGACCGTCAGCCCCTGCGGTGGCGAATCGATGGCGGCCTGTGCCAGAAATGTCGGCGCCGGCTCGTAAACTTCATTTCATGCCGGGTCGTGCCGACCTGCACATGCATACCTGCTTCTCGGACGGGTGGCCGACCCCGACCGACCTCGTCGACCACGTTCGGGCGGGGACGGGTCTGGACGTGATCGCGGTGACCGACCACGACACCATCGAAGGCGCCCGCCGAGCGGCCGAGTACGCCGCCTCGCGGGGAGGGCCGCACGTGGTCGTGGGGGAGGAGGTGAGCAGCCGGGAGGGCCACATCCTGGGCCTTTTCATGACCCGCGCGGTGCGGCCCTGGATGTCGGCCGCCGTGACCGTGAGGGCCATCCATGACCAGGGCGGCCTCGCCTTCGCCGCCCACCCCTTCTGGCGGACCGAGCGCAGCCGAAGGCCTCGTCGCGTCGTCCACGGGGTGGGCTGCCTGGCCGCCGAGCTCGACTTCGACGGCATCGAGGTCGAGAACTCCACGCCCGGCCTCGGCTACGCGAACAGGCTGGCGCGCGACTTCAACCTCTCCCTTCACCGGACGGAGATCGGGGGCTCGGACGCGCACATCCTGGACGCCGTCGGTCGCGCCTACACGAGCTTCCCCGGCCGGACGCCGGACGCGCTCCGCGGTGCCCTCGAAGAGGGGCGCACGCGCGCTCACCGCCGTCACTACGACGCCGTCGCCCTGGCCCGCTACGCGGCCTGGGGGTTCAACCACCAGCGCATGCCGCACCGGTCGCCCCTGGCCCTGCCGGAGGCGGGCGCGGGGGGCTGACCCCGGGGGCTCCGGCAAGGCCTGCCGGAGCGGCGGCCCTCGAATCGTTGCCGAAGCCGGTGGCAACCTACCGACTGCGACGGAGTGGCGCGCCGGGCGGCCCCGGCTGAGAGGTTCCGCCGCACGGCCGGGCCGGGCGCCCAGGGGCGGGGTGGTCACTCCAGGTCTCTCGAGGGCGCTCGAACCGGGTCCGGCAAAGCGTCAGGCGTGACGGAGACGACCGTCGACCGTTGGCTGGACCGAGGGGAAACTCGCCGCTACGAGCGGCCAGGCCGCAACCCGGTTCTCGGCGACATCACCCTTTTAAGGAGGTCATTGCTGTCGCCACGCCGGGGGGTGGCGATGGCGCAGCACCTGTCGGGGTTCGCGGGCGCTGGGGTACCCCGGAGTCCCGCAGCCGGCCGCCCGCCGCCGGGTAGAATCTCCAACCGTGCCGGAGCGCGGCCGCAACATGTCCGCCAGACCCTCAAATTCCGTGCGGGCGAACCTGCTCCGGTACAGCGGTTTTCTAAACCGGAGGCTACAGTTGAATACGGAAGACGGGCCCGCTTAGCTCAATGGATAGAGCGCATGGCTTCGGACCATGAGGTTAGGGGTTCGAGTCCTCTAGCGGGCGGTGCATGATCTCAGGGCGGGCGGCTGGCGGAACTGGTAGACGCGCACGTTTGAGGGGCGTGTGGGGTGACCCATCCGGGTTCGAGTCCCGGGCCGCCCACCAGCCGGGAACGTTCGTCCCCGGACGGGCCCCCG